>JAEWJG010000222.1 GCA_023386675.1 Actinomycetes bacterium | reverse complement strand
TGGCCGTTCCGCTGAACGACCTGATCAAGCAGTACGCCCCCGACATCCAGAAGGTGCTCGACAGCAACCCGGACTACAAGGCGATGGCGACCTCGCCCGACGGCAAGATCTACGGACTGCCGCAGCTGGCCGAGACGCTGCACATCCAGTACCCGTCGAAGCTCTGGATCAACACCGACTGGCTGAAGAAGCTCAACCTCCAGATGCCGAAGACGACCGACGACATGTACAAGGTCCTCGAGGCGTTCAAGAACGGCGACCCGAACGGCAACGGCAAGAAGGACGAGATCCCGCTGAGCGGCGACTCGCACGACACCCTCATCCCGTTCTTCATGAACGCCTTCATCTACGACCCTCAGAACCCCGACAAGGGCATCCAGTCGACGACGGTGCTGAACAAGGGCAAGGTCGACATCCAGGCGAACAAGGACGGCTGGCGCGAGGGTCTGAAGTACATCAAGTCGCTCTGGGACGCCGGTCTGATCGACAAGGGCGCGTTCACGCAGAACCCGGCGGCACTCGCCCAGGAGGGCAACAACGCGGGCCCCGTGCTGCTCGGCAGCGCCAGCGCGCTGCACCCGTACATCTTCGTCAGCCCGGGAGCCAAGGACGGCCGTGACAAGCAGTACGACGCGGTCCCGCCGCTGACCGGACCGGACGGCGCCGACTACGCCACGTACGCCTTCGGCAGCACGCCGGGCGCGACCTTCCTGCTGACCAACAAGGCGTCGAAGAACGACCAGGTCGCCGCCATCAAGATGGTGAACTACCTCTTCACCGAAAAGGGCCAGCTCGACGGCAACTTCGGCCCGGAGGGCACGGGCTGGGCGAAGGCCGGCGCCGGCGACAAGGCGCTCGACCCGAACGAGAAGGCGGCGTTCGTCAACCTGCAGCTCGCCCAGGATGCGGCCAACGCCGTGCAGTGGGGCGCTCTGTCGACCTACAACCAGAACGCGGCGTTCCGCGGCTCGCAGGCGGTGCCGACGGACATCTACGACACCTCCGGCTACGAGCGCCGGCTGTTCGACGCGACCCAGCTGTACAAGGGTCACGAGAACAAGAGCCAGGTCTACCCGACCTGGCGGGTGTGGCCCGACCCCTCCAAGGCGACCCAGGTGGCCACGGAGCAGACGAACATCGACAACTACGTCACCCAGAACGCGCTGGCCTTCATCACCGGGTCGAAGAACATCGACACCGACTGGGACGCCTACGTGAAGGGCTTCGACGGCCTCGGGCTGAAGGACTACCTGGGCACGCTGCAGACGGCGTACGACAAGTCCAAGAAGTAAGGCGCACGAACGAGAGGACCCCGGTCGGGCATCGCGAGATGCTCGACCGGGGTCCTCGGTCGTTGCGGCTGCGTCAGACGACGAGGGAGCGGATGGCGCCGGCCGCGGCCCCGCGAGCCCAGTCCTCGAAAGTGTGGGGGCGCACCACGATGCGGCAGCCGTCGGCCGACGAGAACACGTGCTCCGCGTACGACCGGCGCAGCGGCTCCTCGAACAGGTCGAACTCGACGACGCCCTCCCCGCCGATGATGACGAGCTCCGGGCCGATCATGTTGACCAGGCTGGCGATCGCCGCGCCGATCACGGTCCCTGCCTCGCCGAAGGCCTGAAGGGCGGCGGGATCGCCGGCGCGGGCGAGGCCGATCGCCTCGTCGATCGAGACGGCTCGGCCGTGGGCGGCCGAGACCGCCGCGACGATCGCGTCCGTGGCGGCGACCGCCTCCACGCAGCCCCGGCGCCCGCAGGCGCAGACACGGTCGGATGAGGTCAGAGGGAGGTGCCCGATCTCGCCGGCGACGCCGTAGGCGCCCTCGACGACCTCGCCGTTCAGGTGCAGGCCGCTCCCGATGCCGCGGCCGATGGTCACGATCGCGAACGAGCCGGTGCCGAGCCCGACGCCGAACCAGTGCTCGCCGATGGTCAGCGCGCGCACGTCGTTCTCCACGACGACCACCCCGGACAGGCGCTCACGCAGCAGCGCGCCGAGGTTCACGCCACGCCAGCCCATGAGGGCGGAGTCGCGCACCATCCCGGTGTCGCTGTCCACATCGCCGGACACGGAGACGCCGATGCAGGCGAGTCGCGTCTGCAGGCCGCCGAGCCCGTCCTGGAGGCGGGCGGACAGCTCCACGATGGCGTCGACGACGGCGGCGGGGTCGTGCGAGGGGAGGGGCAGACGGTCGGAGGTGATGATCCGGGTGGTGAGGTCGGTGGCGACGCCGACGAGCTCGTCCACGTTCACCTTCACCCCCAGCGCCACCACGGCGTCCGGAACCACGGCGACCGGGCTCACGGGCCGGCCGGGGAGGCCGGTCAGGGTGGGATCGAGCGAGTCGTCGACCAGGCCGGCGGCGACGAGGGGCGTCACGGCCTTGGTCACGGCCGCCTGGGACAGCCCGGTCAGCCGCGACACATCGGTCCGGCTGATCGGGCTGCGGGTCAGGATGGTGGTGAAGACGCGCGTGGCCGCATCCGACGACGACCCGAGCAGCGCGGTCCGGGTCTGCGTCTCGTCGTTCACGGTGATCCTTCGAGTGCGCCCTCCGGCTGGACGACGTGCTCGCCGCCGGCGGGGATGCTGACGGCGGTCTCGGTGCCGCCGTAGCGCACCAGGACCTCGCGCGGCCGGCTTCCGGTGTTGCGCAGCACGGCCGCCCGGAGGCGCCCTTCCGACCACTCGAGGTCGACCGCGAGACCCCCGCGGGCGCCCAGTCCGGTGACCCCGCCCTCCGGCCACGCGGCCGGAAGCGCGGGGAGCAGGTGGACGACTCCCGCGTGGCTCTGCAGCAGCAGCTCGGCGATCGCCGCGGGGAAGCCGAGATTGCCGTCGATCTGGAACGGCGGATGGGTGCTGAACAGGTTCGGCAGCAGACCGCCCCACTCGGAGCCGTCGACCGGGCCGTGGCGACGAGCGTCGCCGTCGTAGGGGGCGAGCGCCTGCGTGAGCAGGTCGTGCGCCGCTTCGCCGTCGCCGAGGCGCGCGCGGAGCGCGATCTTCCACGCCCACGACCAGCCCATCGCGCCCGGACCGCGGGCGTCGAGGAAGCGTCGGGCGGCGTCGGCGTGAGCCGGCGTGCCCTCCGGGGTGATGAGGTCGAGCGGATAGAGCCCGACCAGCGGCGAGAGATGGCGGTGGGCGGGCTCGTGCTCCGGCACCTCCTCTGACCACTCGAGCAGCCGCCCGTCGCGGCCGATACCGGGCTCGGGGATGGTCGCGAGCGCCGCCTCCAGCTCGCCGCGCAGCGGACCGACCTCGTCGAGGACGTCGGACGCGCGCAGCGCCCGCTGGAAGAGCGACCGGATCAGCTCGCGGTCCATCGTCGCGGTGAGGCCGAGCGCGCGCGGGACGTCGTCGGTGTCGCGGTAGGCGTTCTCGGGGGAGGTGGACGGCGCCAGGAAAGCGACGCCGTCCCCATCCACCTGCAGCCAGTCGAGGCAGAACTCGCTCGCGCCGCGGAGAAGCGGCCAGATGCGTTCGCGCAGGAGCTCCTCATCGTCCGCGAACTCGTAGAGGTCCCAGAGGGAGTGGGCGAGCCAGACGCCGCCCATCATCCAGATCGCCCAGCTGGGCGCGCCGTGGCCCATGCCGACGGGCAGGCTC
>JAEWJG010000371.1 GCA_023386675.1 Actinomycetes bacterium | reverse complement strand
CCCAGGTGTAGCGGTAGTCCCAGTTGCGGACGCCGCCCAGCTGCTCGGGCAGTGCGGCGGTCGGGGCGGCGACCAGGGCGCCGGACGGCGCGTACTGCAGCAGCTTGAGGACCATGGCGGACCGCCCCACCGGCTCGCGCCACCGGCCGGAGTAGGTGCTCCGCGACAGCCACCGGCGCCAGAACTCCGCCGTCTCGTGGAACATCCGCTGCCCGCGCCCTGGACCGATCGTGCGCGCGTCCGCGTCGGGCTCCGTCTCGAACGCGATGATGTGAAGCTTGCCGTCCGAGAAGGTGAGCGTGGTGTCGACGTCGCCGTCGACGATCGCGTCGGCGGCGACGCCGTGGAGCTCGGCGCTCATCCCGTCAGCGTCGAATCGGACGCCGTGCCCGAACGGCGTGGCGGTGTGCTCCCGCCGGCCGTAGTCGAACCGCGGCCGGCATTGGACGCGGAATCTCAGCGTCCCGCGGACCACCCGGATGCCGCGGACGATCGTCCGGTTGGAGGTGGCGACCGTCGGCTCGTCCGCGATCGGCATGAAGTCGATGACCTCGCCGACGCCGTCGTCCGACATGAACCGGGTGATCAGGATGGCCGTCTCGGGGAAGTACATCTGCTTCACGCGCATCCCGTCGCCGAGCGCGTGGATGCGGAAGTAGCCGCCCTTCTCGCGGTCGAGCAGCGAGGCGAAGATCGACGGCGAGTCGAAGCGCGGCGCGCAGAACCAGTCGATGGTGCCCTCGGTGGACACGAGGGCGACGGTCTGCAGGTCGCCGATCATGCCGTGCTGGTCGATGTCCGGAAAGCCTCCGTCGTCGCGCGCTTCCGCAGCCATGTCCGCCCCTTTCCGACCTGTGGTTCCCCCGGCGATCGGTTCCGCGCGCATGGTAACGCCGCCGTCGGCACCGCGGGAAGGCACGATCCGGGCGGCGGATCCGCTGTTGCCACATCCTCGCCCGCGGCGGCATCATGCGGCCGACGGAGGAGGTGCGGGATGACCGGCGTGCGTCAGCGCGGCACGGATCGGATGACGGCGAGGGCCGCAGCCCTCGATCTCGAAGGAGCGGCCATCGTCGTCGGGGCCGCGGCCCTGGCGGTCGGCGCGGTCGCGTCGCTCCCGTTCTTCTGGGGGCGATCCCTGCCGATCGCCGGCCCCGGGTCGCTGTCGCAGTTCGCGGCGCTGACGGCGGGCGTGGCGGCCCTCGCCGCGTACGTCGTCGGCCGGCTCTGGCACCGGGACGCCCTCACGCCGTTCGGGGGCCGCGCCGACCGGTCGCCGGAGGCGGCTGCCCGTCGGCGCTCGCTGACCGGCGCTGCCCTGTTCGACACCGTCGTGATCGCGCTGGCGCACGGCATCATCGCCGTGCTCGGCTGGCTCGTGCTCGGCGCCGTCCTCGCCGACGGCTTCCAGGACGCGACGGTCTATGCGCTGTCTGCCACGGTGCTCGCGGGCGTCGCGGTTGGGCTCAGCGCCTACGTCGCCTTCCTGTCGGGGGCGCGGATGGACCTGATGCGCCTCTCGACGGTGCTGGCAGTGTTCGCGGCGTTCGGCATCCTCGCCGCCATGCTGAGCGCGCCGGATCCGCACTGGTGGGAGTACCACCTGAGCGCGTTGGGGATGACGCGGAGCGCCTCCTCACTCACCTTCAACCTGACGCTCATCGTCGCCGGCCTCATGATGGCGGCGATCGCCCGCTACGCGACCGACCTGACCGGCGTCGACGCCTCGCTGCGGCCCGCCCGGATGCGCGTGCGGGTCTGCCTCGTCTTGATCGGGCTGCTGCTCGCCGGCGTCGGGCTGTTCCCGCTCAACGTGTCGCAGATCCTGCACAACGGCTCGGCGGTGGGCATGCTCATCGCGTTCTCGCTTCTGGTGTTCTGGGTGAGGAGAGCCCTGCCCGAGGCGCCGCGGTCGTTCTTCCTGCTCGGCTACGTGCTGTTCGGGGTGATCGTGGTGGCCGCCGTCTTCTTCGTCACCGGCTACTACGTCCTCACGGCGACGGAGCTGATCGCCGGGGTCGTCGTCTTCGCCTGGCTCACGGTGTTCCTGCGGGTCAGTGGGGCGGCGGCACGCGGATGAGGGCTGCCCGCTGTCGGCGGCTGCCGGTAGCGTCGGGCCATGGCATCCGAGATCGTGCTCGACCGGGACGAAGCGCGGCGGATCGCAGTCCGGGCGCAGCGGCTCGACGTCCCGCGCCCGGAGGGGCTGGTGCCGCTGGTCGAGCACCTGACCTTCCTGCAGCTCGACCCGACAGCGGCCATCGCGCCGAGCGCCGACCTCATCGCGTACACGCGCCTCGGCGCGTCCTACCGCCCAGAGCACCTGTCGGCGGCGGTCGAGCACGACCGGACGCTGTACGAGTGGAAGGCACAGGACGACCCGGTGCAGCCTCCGTTCGCCATGCTCCGGCCGGTCTCCGACCTCGCGCTCACCCTGGACCGGATGGCGAACGGACCGATCGCGGCCACCTGGACCGCGTGGCTGGCGGCCAACGCCCGCTTCCGGCAGGACGTGATCGACC
>JAEWJG010000351.1 GCA_023386675.1 Actinomycetes bacterium | reverse complement strand
AGCGCGCCATCCCGCTCGAGAACCTGCTGACGCCCGACACGCTGCGGCGGGTGGCATGGGCTCCCCCGGCCGAGATCACGGCCGAGACGGTCGCCGACGCCCTCGCGGCGCATGGCGCCCGGCCCTGGCAGGTTGCCGCAACCGCACAGGTGATCGCCCAGGCGTTTGTAGATGGCCCCCAAAGCGCCGACGAGGGGTCCGAGCCCGTTTCGTAGGAAGGATCAAACGATTCTTTTCGTGCACAGTCGTGTACCTAGGATCGTTTCCGACCTGATTTGGGAGGCACTGTGGCCGATAGGAACGAAGTCGTGTTCGTCGACGGAGTCCGTACTCCGTTCGGACGGGCCGGCGAAAAAGGGCAGTACTGGAACACCCGCGCGGACGATCTCGTCGTGAAGGCGATGATCGGCCTGATGGAGCGGAACCCCGCCGTGCCCAAGGACCGGATCGACGACGTGGCGATCGCCGCAACGACCCAGCAGGGCGACCAGGGGCTCACCCTGGGTCGTACGGCGGCGCTCCTCGCGGGCCTGCCGAAGTCGGTCCCCGGCTTCGCGATCGACCGGATGTGCGCGGGCGCCATGACCAGCGTCACCACGCTCGGTTCGGGCATCGCGTTCGGCGCCTACGACCTCGTGATCGCGGGCGGCGTGGAGCACATGGGCCGCCACCCGATGGGCTTCGGCGCCGACCCGAACCCGCGCTTCCTCAGCGAGAGGATGGTCGCGGAGGACGCCCTCAACATGGGCATGACCGCGGAGCGCATCCACGACCGCTTCCCCGCGCTGACCAAGGAGCGCTCGGACCGCTTCGCGATGCGCAGCCAGCACAAGCTGGCCGCCGCGTATGAAGCCGGCAAGATCCAGCCCGATCTGGTGCCGGTCGCCATCCGCTCGGAAGAGGGCTGGGGCCTCGCCACGCAGGACCAGGGCATGCGGCCGGAGACCAACATGGAGAGTCTCGCCACCCTCAAGACGCCCTTCCGCCCGCACGGGCGCGTCACGGCCGGCAACTCGTCGCCGCTCACCGACGGCGCCACCGCGTCCCTCCTCGCGTCCCACGACGCCGTGAAGGAGCTCGGTCTCACCCCGAAGATGCGGATGGTGAGCTTCGCGTTCGCCGGCGTCGAGCCGGAGATCATGGGGCTCGGCCCGGTGCCGTCGACCGAGAAGGCGCTCCGCAAGGCGGGCCTGAGCATCGACGACATCGGCCTGTTCGAGCTGAACGAGGCGTTCGCCATCCAGGTGCTGTCGTTCCTCGACCACTTCGGAATCGCCGACGACGACCCGCGCGTCAACCAGTGGGGCGGCGCGATCGCGATCGGCCACCCGCTCGCCGCAAGCGGCGTGCGCCTGATGATCCAGCTCGCCGCTCAGTTCGCCGAGCACCCGGAGGTGCGGTACGGCATCACCGCGATGTGCGTCGGCCTCGGCCAGGGCGGCACCGTGATCTGGGAGAACCCCAACTACGACAAGCGCGCTGCGCGGAAGGGCTGAGAAGCGTGACGGACTACAGCAAGATCGACTTCAGCCCGCTCGAGGCGGTCGCCGACGACGAGGTCGTCACCCACGCGTTCGTGAAGGATGTGCCGCTCGCCAGCGGCAAGCGCCTCGCGCTGGTCACCCTCGACAACGGCCGCGACCACACCCGCCCGAACACGCTGGGACCTGCGACCCTCCTGGAGCTCGGCCGCGTGTTCGACGAGCTGACCGCGCGGGCGACGCGCGGCGAGATCGACGCGGTCGCCGTCACCGGCAAGCCGTTCATCCTCGCCGCCGGCGCCGACCTCAGCCGCGTCAGCGACATCCCGAGCGTGGAGGTGGCGAAGCTGCTCCCCCAGCTGGGCCACTACGTCCTCGGCAAGCAGGCGACCTTCGGTGTGCCGTCGTTCGTGTTCACGAACGGCCTTGCGCTCGGCGGCGGCGTGGAGATCGGCCTCAACGCCGACTACCGCACGATCGACCGCAACACGGCTGCGTTCGCGCTTCCCGAGGTCTTCCTGGGCCTCATCCCCGGCTGGGGCGGCGCGACCATCCTGCCGAACCTGATCGGTATCGAGAACGCCCTCAAGGTCGTCGTCGAGAACCCGCTCAAGCAGAACCGGATGCTCAAGGCGCAGGAGGCGTTCGACCTCGGGATCGCGGACGCGATCTTCGACTCGGCGAACTTCCTCGAAGACTCGCTGCGGTGGGCCGACAAGGTCCTCACCGGCGAGGTCGTCGTGAAGCGCCCGAACGAGCCGGGCAAGATCGAGCGGATGGTCAAGTGGGACGCCGCCATCGGCATCGCCCGCAAGATGCTCGAGTCGCGCATCGGCACCGTGCCGAAGTCGCCGTACAAGGCGCTCGACCTGCTGAAGGCCGCCAAGTCGAACGACCGTGTGGCCGGCTTCGCGCTGGAGGACGACGCGCTCGCCGAGCTCATCTCGGGCGACCAGTTCCAGGCCAGCATCTACGCCTTCAACCTCGTACAGAAGCGGGCGAAGCGTCCCGCCGGTGCGCCCGACAAGAAGCTCGCGAAGAAGGTCACCAAGATCGGCGTCATCGGCGCCGGCTACATGGCCAGCCAGTTCGCGCTGCTGTTCGTGCGCCGCCTGCGGGTGCCGGTCGTGATCACCGACCTCGACCAGGCGCACGTCGACAAGGGCGTGGCGTACATCCATGACGAGATCGGAAAGCTGCAGGAGAAGGGCCGCATCTCGCCGGACGAGGCCAACCGCCTGCGCGCGCTCGTCACGGGCACGACGAACAAGGCCGACTTCGCGGACTGCGATTGGGTCATCGAGGCCGTGTTCGAGGAGCTGACGGTCAAGCAGAACGTGTTCGCCGAGGTGGAGCCGTTCCTCTCCGACGAGGCGGTCATCGCGACCAACACGTCCTCGCTGTCGGTCGAGCAGATCGGCGCGAAGCTGAAGCACCCGGAGCGACTGGTGGGCTTCCACTTCTTCACGCCGGTGGCGGTCATGCCGCTGATCGAGGTCGTCAAGACGCCGCACACCGACGAGGCCACGCTGTCCACCGCCATGGTGACGGCCGCGGCGCTGAAGAAGAATGCGGTGATCACCGCCGACACACCCGGCTTCGTCGTGAACCGCGTGCTGGCGAAGATCCTCGGGGACGCGATGCACGCCGTCGACGACGGCACCCCGTTCGAGGTCGTCGATGAGGCGATCGCGCCGCTCGGCCTCCCGATGCCGCCGTCCCACCTGCTCGACCTCGTCGGGCTGAAGGTCGGCGCGCACGTGCTCGACACCCACCACGCGGCCTTCCCGGACCGGTTCTACCGCTCCGAGAACCTCCACAAGCTGGCCGAGTACGGCACGCTGCTGGAGAAGGACGCAAAGGGCAAGGTGAAGGGCCTCGACAAGGGCGCGGCGAAGATCGTGTCGGGCGGCAAGAGCCCGTGGACGAAGGAGCAGATCCTCCGCACGCTGGAGGACGGCCTGGCCGATGAGATCCACCGCATGCTGGTCGACGACCACGTGGTCGAGGCGCCGGAGGACATCGACCTCTGCATGATCCTCGGCGCGGGCTTCCCGTTCCAGATGGGCGGCATCACGCCCTACCTGGACCGCGTGGGCGCCTCCGAGCGCGTGTTCGGCGACACGTTCCACCACCCGCCCATCAAGGGCGTCGCGTAAGCCCCGCCCTCCATGAGACGCAACACGCCGTTATCCACTCTGGATAACGGCGTGTTGCGTCTCACAGAGCGTGAGGTCAGCGGTTGACCGTGGACATGTCCGGGTAGCGGTCGCCGACCGGGGCGGCGATGGCGTCCAGGCGGGCCAACTGCTCCTCCGAGAGGCGCACCTCGGTGGCGGCGACGTTCTGCTCCAAGTTCGCCACCTTCGTGGTGCCGGGGATGGGGGCGATGTCGTCGCCTTTCGAGAGCAGCCACGCGAGCGCCACCTGGCCGGGCGCCGCGCCGACCTCGCGCGCCACCTCGTCCACCTGCTCGACGATACGGATGTTCGCCTCCAGGTTGTCGCCCTCGAACCGCGGGTTGAACCGGCGGAAGTCGTCCTCGGAGAGCGCATCCACCGACCGGATCGTGCCGGTCAAGAACCCGCGGCCCAGCGGCGAGTACGGCACGAAGCCGATGCCGAGCTCGCGCACGGTCGGCAGCACCTCCGCCTCCGGGTCGCGCGTCCACAGCGAGTACTCGGTCTGGATGGCCGTGACCGGGTGCACCGCGTTGGCGCGGCGGATCGTGGCGGGCGCCGCCTCCGAGAGCCCGTAGTGGAGGATCTTGCCCTCGTCGATCAGCTCCTTCAGCGCCCCGACGGTGTCCTCGATCGGCGTGTTCGGGTCCATCCGGTGCTGGTAGTAGAGGTCGATGCGGTCGGTGTTCAGCCGGCGCAGCGAGCCCTCGACGGCGAGGCGGAGGTTCTCGGGTGATCCGTCCAGTCCCCGCTCGTCGTTCTGGCGGTGCAGGATGTTGCCGAACTTCGTCGCGATGACGACCCGGTCCCGCCGGCCGTCGACGAAGGCCTTCGCCAGCAGCTCCTCGTTCGTGTAGGGGCCGTAGATCTCGGCGGTGTCGAAGAACGTGACGCCCAGCTCCATCGCGCGGTGGATGGTGCGGATCGAGCCCGCCTCGTCTTGGCCCGCGCCCGTGTAGAACGCGGACATCCCCATGCAGCCCAGGCCCAGCTGCGAGACCTCCAGCTTCTCGGTTCCCAATGCGATCGTCTTCATGCGTCGTTCCCTTCCGTGACCTGCCCGAGGTTCTGCTGGTACAGGTCGATCTTGTAATCGATGGCCGCCAGACTCGCCGTCATCTCCGCCAGTTGCCGGGCCACGGCCATCCGGTGCAGGAGCAGCAGCTCAAGCCGCTCGGCCTCCGTCGCGTCGCCCCGGCGCGCGAGCACGACGTACTCGCGCATGGTGGCGATCGGCATGGCGGTCGAGCGCAGCTTCGTGAGGAACGTCACCCAGGTGACGTCGTTCTCCGTGTAGCGCCGGTGGGTGGATGAGGCGCGCTCGACGGGCGTGAGCATGAGGCCCTCGCGCTCGTAGTAGCGCAGCGTGTGGGTGGTGAGTCCGGTCCGCTCGGCGACGTCGGAGATCGACATCGCCGTCCGTGTGTCGGTCATACCGTCACGTTACGACTTGGAGTGCACTCCAAGTCAACCTCGTCCGAGCTTCGGAATGAGACGTCAGGCGTTGCGCTTCTTGGCGTCGGCGGTCTCGTCCGCGGTGGCGTCCTCCGGCAGGGGACGCGCGATCGGGACGCGGCTGCCGAGCACCTGCGCGACGAGGTCGCGGGCGATCTTCTGCGGGGTGAGGCCCGCATCCTCCAGGATCTGGTCGCGCGAGGCGTGGTCGATGAACGCGTCGGGGAGGCCCAGCTCGTCCACCGCGGTGTCGATGCCGGCCTCGCGCAGGTCCTGGCGCACGCGCGTGCCGATGCCGCCCACCCTGATGCCGTCCTCGATCGTCACGACGATACGATGCTCGGCTGCGAGGGACAGGATGCTCTTCGGCACCGGGACGACCCAGCGCGGGTCGACGACGGTCGCGCCGATCCCCTGCGCGGCCAGCCGCTCGGCGACCTTCAGCCCCAGATCGGCCATCGGGCCGACCGTGACGAGCAGCACATCCTTGCGGTCGCCCTCCAGGAGCACATCCACACCGTCGTCGAGGCGGCGCACCGCGTCGATGTCGGGCTGGACGGATCCCTTCGGGAAGCGCAGCACGGTCGGCGCATCCTCCACCGCGACCGCCTCTGCGAGCTCCTCACGGAAGCGGGTGCCGTCGCGTGGCGCGGCGAGCCGGATGTTCGGCACGACCTGCAGGATGGCGAGGTCCCAGATGCCGTGGTGGCTCGGCCCGTCGGGGCCGGTGACGCCGGCGCGATCGAGGACGAAGGTCACGCCCGCCTTGTGCAGGGCGACATCCATGAGCACCTGGTCGAACGCGCGATTCATGAAGGTGGCGTAGATCGCCACGACGGGATGCAGCCCGCCGAACGCGAGGCCCGCGGCGCTGGTGGCCGCGTGTTGCTCGGCGATGCCGACATCGTGGACGCGGTCGGGGAAGCGCTCTGCGAACTTGTGCAGGCCGGTCGGGCGCAGCATCGCCGCGGTGATGCCGACGATCTTCGGGTTCTTCTCGGCCAGCTTCACGATCTCGTCGGCGAAGACGCCCGTCCAGGACGGCTTGCTCGACGACTCCATCGCCTCGCCGGTCTCCGGGTCGATCTGCCCGACCGAGTGGAACTGGTCGGCCGCGTCGCGCAGCGCCGGCTCGTAGCCGCGTCCCTTCTGGGTGATCGCGTGGACGATGACCGGGGCGCCGTAGTTCTTGGCCTGGCGCAGCGCCTCCTCCATCGCCTCCACGTCGTGGCCATGGATGGGGCCGATGTACTTGATGTCGAGGTTCGAGTACAGCGCCTCGTTGTTCGAGAACCGGCTGAGGAACCCGTGCAGGCCGCCGCGGACACCGCGGTAGAACGACCGGCCGGGCGTACCCAGCTTGTCGAAGGCCGCCTGCGAGGTCAGGTACAGGCTGCGGTAGGTCTTACGGGTACGCACCGTGTTGAGGAAGCGCGCCATACCGCCGATCGTCGGAGCGTACGAGCGGCCGTTGTCGTTGACGACGATGATCAGCTTGCGGTTGTTGTCGTCGGAGATGTTGTTGAGCGCCTCCCACGTCATCCCGCCGGTGAGGGCGCCGTCGCCCACGACCGCGACGACGTGGCGGTCCCGCTGCCCCGTTAACTCGAAGGCGCGCGAGATGCCGTCCGCCCACGAGAGCGACGAGGAGGCGTGGGAGCTCTCCACGATGTCGTGCTCGGACTCGGAGCGCTGCGGGTAGCCCGCCATGCCGCCGCGCTGACGCAGCTGTGAGAAGTCCTGCCGACCGGTGAGCAGCTTGTGCACGTACGACTGGTGACCGGTGTCGAAGACGATGGCATCCCGCGGTGAGTCGAAGACCCGGTGGATGGCGATGGTCGTCTCGACCACGCCCAGGTTGGGACCCAGGTGGCCGCCGGTCTTCGCCACGTTGGCGACCAGGAACGCCCGCACCTCGGCGGCGAGCTGGACCAGCTCACCGTCGGTCAGACGGTCGAGGTCGCGGGGACCGTGGATGGTCTCGAGGATGCCCATGCGTTCGAGTCTAGGCTCGCGCGGATGAGGGGAGGCTCGGAACGTGCCGTTGACCGGTGGGAGACCGCATTCGGTGTGCGTTAAACACAGCGGCCCGGGAGAACCCGGGCCGCTGAGAGCGTGACGTCGTTAGTACTGCCGACGTCCTGATCCAGAGCTTACTACGCTCGCGGAATGGCAGCCGATATCGTGACCTATTTCAGCGAACCACGAATCGCGACCTATGCCGGCCGCTGCGGTGGGGATGAAGCGCGAGCGTTGGCGCTGTACCGTGCGAACGCGCACATCAGCGGTACGGCTCACACCGCCGTCCACTATTGCGAAGTAATGCTCCGCAACGCTCTCGACCGGGAGCTGCGAACCTGGAACGAGGCGGTACAGGGAAAACCGGAGTGGTCACTCGATCCGGGAGCGCTGCTGGCGTCTGTGCTCCCAGCCGATCGCTTCCGCTCCGCCCGAGACCATGCTGCCCGCGCCATTCGGGGTCGTCGGGTTGTCACGCATGACGATGTCGTCTCCCAGTTCTCCTTCGGCATCTGGCGCAATCTGCTCCCTTCGCATCGCCATCGGTGGAAGCAGGTGCTCTGGGAGGAAGCCCTCCAGCATGCATTCGGTAACCGCAACGGGGTCCGAGTCGACCAGATCGCACGCTCCGTGTCGATCGTGTGCGACTTCCGCAACCGCATCGCACACCACGAGCCCGTGTTCGCACTCGACTTGCGCGGCAAGCGCAGAGCGATGCGTGACGTACTCAACAGCATCAGCCCGACCGCCCGCCGGTGGTTCGTCGAGCACGAGCCGCTGTCGGCGGCGCTCGACGACTTCTACGCCGAGTGGCCTGAGTTCGCGCGCACGAATTGAGCCCCCGGTCACCATGGCGACCGAGGGCTCAATTGTGGATTCGCTGCTTAGACCAGGCTCCGCAGCACGTACTGCAGGATGCCGCCGTTGCGGTAGTAGTCCGCCTCACCGGGGGTGTCGATGCGGACGACCGCGTCGAACTCCACGGCCTGCTTGCCGGCGGGCGAGTGCTCGCTCGGCTCGGCGACCACGTGGACCGTCTTCGGCGTGGTGCCCTCGTTCAGCTGCTCCAGGCCCGTGATCGAGAAGACCTCGGTGCCGTCGAGGCCCAGCGACTCGGCGGACTCGCCGGCCGGGAACTGCAGCGGCACGACGCCCATGCCGATGAGGTTCGAGCGGTGGATGCGCTCGAAGCTCTCGGTGATGACCGCGCGGACGCCGAGGAGGCTGGTGCCCTTCGCCGCCCAGTCGCGCGACGAGCCGGAGCCGTACTCCTTGCCGCCGAGGATGACGAGCGGGGTGCCTTGCGCCTGGTAGTTCTGCGAGGCGTCGTAGATGAAGGACTGCGGCGCGTCCGGCTTCGTGAAGTCGCGGGTGTAGCCGCCCTCCACACCGTCCAGCAGCTGGTTCTTCAGGCGGATGTTCGCGAACGTGCCGCGGATCATCACCTCGTGGTTGCCGCGGCGCGAGCCGTAGGAGTTGAAGTCCTTGCGGTCGATGCCGTGCTCGTTCAGGTACTGACCGGCCGGGCTGTCCGCCTTGATGGAGCCGGCGGGCGAGATGTGGTCAGTGGTGACCGAGTCGCCGAGCTTGGCGAGCGCGCGGGCCCCGACGATGTCGCTGACCGGGGTGGTCTCGAGCGTCATGCCCTCGAAGTACGGAGGCTTGCGCACGTAGGTCGACTTCTCGTCCCACTCGAAGACGGAGCCGGTCGGGGTGGGCAGCGACTTCCAGCGCTCGTCGCCCTCGAAGACCGACGCGTACTGGTGGACGAACATCCCCTCGTTGATGGAGGAGTCGATCGTCTCCTGCACCTCGGCGGCGTCGGGCCAGATGTCCTTCAGGAACACGTCGTTGCCCTCGGAGTCCTGCCCGAGCGGGTCGACCTCGAAGTCGAAGTTCATCGACCCGGCGAGAGCGTACGCGATGACCAGCGGCGGGCTCGCCAGGTAGTTCATCTTCACGTCGGGGTTGATGCGGCCCTCGAAGTTGCGGTTGCCCGAGAGCACCGCGGTGACGGCGAGGTCGTTCTGGTTGACGGCCTCGGAGATCTCGTCGAGCAGCGGGCCCGAGTTGCCGATGCAGGTCGTGCAGCCGTAGCCGACCGTGTAGAAGCCCAGCGCCTCGAGGTCCTTGGTGAGGCCGGCCTTCTCGTAGTAGTCGGTGACGACCTTCGAGCCCGGTGCCAGCGTGGTCTTGACCCACGGCTTCGCCTTGAGGCCCTTGTTCGCCGCGTTGCGGGCGAGGAGACCGGCGGCGAGCATGACCGACGGGTTGGAGGTGTTGGTGCACGAGGTGATCGCTGCGATGGCGACCGCACCGTGGTCGAGGACGAAGTCCTCGCCGTTCTCCTTGAGCGTGACCGGGGTCGGGTTGGAGGCGACCTTCGGTGCGTGGCTGTGGTGGCTGTGCTGGTGGATGCTGCGAGCATCCTCCGGCTGCAGCTCGCCCGGGTCGGACGCCGGGAACGACTCGGAGATCGTCAGGTCGACCAGGTCGTGCGAGACATCGGCGTAGTCGACGAGGTCCTTCTCGAACTGGTTCTTCGCGGCGCTGAGCTCGATGCGGTCCTGGGGACGCTTCGGGCCGGCGATCGACGGGACGACCGTCGAGAGGTCGAGCTCGAGGTACTCGCTGAACACCGGCTCGTTCGCCGGGTCGTGCCACAGGCTCTGCGCCTTGGAGTACTCCTCGACCAGCTGCACCTGCTCCTCGCTGCGGCCGGTGAGGCGCAGGTAGTCGAGGGTGACGTCGTCGATCGGGAACATCGCTGCGGTCGAGCCGAACTCCGGGCTCATGTTGCCGATGGTGGCGCGGTTGGCGAGCGGGACCTCGGCCACGCCTGCGCCGTAGAACTCGACGAACTTGCCGACCACGCCGTGCTTGCGCAGCATCTGCGTGATGGTGAGGACGACGTCCGTCGCGGTCACGCCGGTCGGGATGGCGCCGGTCAGCTTGAAGCCGACGACCTTGGGGATGAGCATGGAGACCGGCTGGCCCAGCATGGCTGCCTCGGCCTCGATGCCGCCGACGCCCCAGCCGAGCACGCCCAGGCCGTTGACCATGGTGGTGTGGGAGTCGGTGCCGACGCAGGTGTCCGGGTAGGCCAGCAGCTCGCCGTCGATCTCGCGGGTCATGGTGACGCGGGCGAGGTACTCGATGTTGACCTGGTGGACGATGCCCGTGCCCGGCGGGACGACCTTGAAGTCGTCGAACGCGGTCTGGCCCCAGCGGAGGAACTGGTACCGCTCGCCGTTGCGCTCGTACTCGATGTCGGTGTTGCGCTCCAGCGCGTCCGGCTGGCCGAACAGGTCGGCGACGACCGAGTGGTCGATCACCATCTCCGCCGGCGACAACGGGTTCACCTTGGCCGGGTCGCCGCCCAGCTCGGCGATGGCCTCGCGCATCGTGGCCAGGTCGACGACGCAGGGGACGCCGGTGAAGTCCTGCATGATCACCCGGGCCGGGGTGAACTGGATCTCCTTGCTGGGCTCCGCTGCGGGGGCCCAGGCGCCGAGCGCGGCGATGTCGGCGGCGGTGATGTTCGCGCCGTCCTCCGTGCGCAACAGGTTCTCCAGCAGCACCTTCAGGCTGAACGGCAGGGTGGAGGCACCCTCCACC
>JAEWJG010000343.1 GCA_023386675.1 Actinomycetes bacterium | reverse complement strand
GTCCGCACGTCGGGGTCGACACGGTCCGCCTTGCGCATCGCTTCGTCGGACTCGGCTCGCGCCCTCTCCGCGGCGGCCTGCCGCTCGGCCGACTCCGCCTTCAGACGTTCGGCGTCGACCTCCGCCTGCTTGGCGTCGGCGGAGGCGCGGGCTGCCTTGGCCTCCCGCTCACGCGCGTCCAATTGCGTCTGCGCAGCCGACTGCCGCATCTCCTCGGCGCGGCGCCGATCGGCCTCGCGCTTCCGGTTGCGGCCGACGGTCGCGGCGATGACGGCGATCACGATGACGACGACCACCACGACGACGATCAGGATGATCCATCCGGTTGTGTTCATGCCGGGTAACGGTACCCCGGCCCGAGGAAATAGCTAGGGGATTGAAGGATCGACCCGCTGCGTCACCGACGGACCGAGCGGTACCACCCAGTTCTCGTCCGAATAGTCGTCCTTGTAGACGGCCAGCCGGGTGAAGCCGACGACCGACCGCCAGGCGTCACCGAAGCGGAACCGGCTCGAGCCGGACTCGTGGCTCTCCGCCAGCACCACCGGGACCTCGACGACGCGCAGGTGCTGCTGCTCGGCCGCGAGCACCAGCTCCGTGGTCCACATCAGTCCGGACTCGCGGGAGACGACCGCCAGCGCGCGGGCCCAGTCGCCGTCCGCCCAGATCGTCCCCTGGCTGTCGCCGACGCGGGACTGCAGCAGGGCCTCGCGGAGGAAGCGGAAGATCTTCGACTGCACCGAGCGACGCCACGAGCGGCGCACCTGCGAGTCGGGGTGCGCCTTCGAGCCGATCGCGACCATGACATCGTCGGGCAGGCGCATGAACTGCTCGTAGTCCGACATCCCGAACGGCAGGTCGTCCGCGGTGAGCAGCACCCGGCGCCCGCGGCTGTTGAGGAGCCCCGTGCGGAGCGCCTCCCCCAGCCCGGGCGCCGAGCGGCGCAGCACGAGGGCGGGTGCGGCGGTCCAGTTCTCGGCGGCGAGCTGCAGGAACTCCCACGTGCCGTCCGTCGACCCGTTCTCGACGACGATGATCTCGTCCTCGGCGGTCAGCTGCTCGCCCAGGGTCAGCAGGGTGCCGCCGAGCACGGCCGAGCCGTTGCGTGTCGGCACGACGACGCTCAGCCGGACCGTCGACTCGGGCCGGGCCTCGGCCGGAAGGGCGCGTGAGCTCAGCCGGTTGCGTTCGGACGCCCGCACATGCGACGGCATGGACGTGAGCGACCACACGAGGCCGCCCAGGGCGATGGCGACGAGGATGCTCAGCGCCGCCGTCAGCTCCGAGTAGTAGTACAGCAACGGCATGACGAGCACCGGTGGGATCAGACCGATCGCGATGGTCGGCAGCGTCACCGTGATCGCCGCGCCGAGCGGTCGGCGCTGCGGCGCGCGTCGCATCAGTGCGAGCACGAGTCCGACCAGGATGAACGCCAGCATCGCGCCGAAGTGCTTGACGACGTAGAGGAACTTGTCCAGGTACAGCTTCGCGACCGTCAGCGGGTGGTCCTTCACCTCCTGCACGTAGAAGTGCCGGAGGATCGTGTCGTACTCGTCGCTGGCGATGGCCACGCCCGGGTCGACCGAGTGGGCCTTGTCCCAGCCGAACTTGTCGGACCAGACGATGCCGAGCGGAGACGGCTGTCCGGTGATCGGCTGCGGGTACGACAGCCCGAGATACAGGGGGTGCCAGGTGCCGTGCGAATTCGGGAGATTGGCCAGGGTCTGTCCGGTCGCCGCTGCGCGAGCCGAATTCAGCCCGAACATCGTCACGTTCTGCAGCCCGAACGTCAGCCCGATGGCGACCAGTGCCGCCGTGATACCGGTGAGCCAGCGCCACTTCTTCCGTGAGTGCATCCACCACAGCACGCCGACGGCCGCGGCGATCCCCATCCCGGAGAGGGACCGCGACAGGTTGCCGACGGCGGCGAGCACCACGAAGCCGCAGCTGACGGCGATCAGCAGGCTGGTGCGCAGTCTGAATGTGCAGAACAGCACGAGGAGCGACAGCGAGAGGAACGCGACGGACGCGGCTATGCCGTACAGGGCGTACACGCGCGTCGTGCTCACCGAGTCCGAGAGCCCGTACTCGGTGCCGGCGAGGATCGTGCCGTTGTTCAGGAGCCACATCAGCGGTGGGAGGAGAACCACGGCGTAGCCGGCCCGGGCCCGCTTGAAGATGCGGGCGACGGCGGTCGGCAGCCAGAGCAGCGGAAGAGCCACGAGGAGCGCCTCCGCCAGGCCGAGTCCCGGGTACGGCGAGTCGGAGCCGGTCACGGCGCTCATGAGGCTGGCGACGATGTACGCGCCCGGGTCGTCATCCCACGCGGCCGACACCCATGGGCCGTCCGAGGCGGTCTGCGTGTAGTTCGAGCCCGAGTTCGTCGCCTTGATCAGCAGCGTTCCGGTCTCCCGGAACGCGTCGTAGGTGGCGCGCAACTCGTGGTCGCGGGCGGAGTGCCATCCCAGCGCCGGCATGTTGATGACGACGAGGAAGGACAGGACGCTCAGCACGACACCGACGAGAATGAGGAAGATGCTGGTCGATCGTGGCCACAGGCGATTGGGCGAGACGCTGCGGAGCGTGTCGGACATGTGTGAAAGTGTTCCTCAGAAGTGGGGAGGCGCAGCGCGCAATGATCCCGGGCAGTCTATCAACGGGGGTCCGTGGTGTCCGCCCGCTGCTCCCGGGGTGTGGGGAACTCCGCCGACGCTGCCGGCTCGTCGCCGCTCTGGTTCGCTCCCCCGCTGCGGCGCAACTCCACGATCATGCCCACGACGACCAGCACCGCGGCGATGACCGAGCTGGTGACCGCGATCGAGGCGACCGACTGGTGTGTCCACAGCGACACCACGACAACCTGTGCGACGAGGCCGACGACGGTCAGGATCCCGAGCAGTCTCGCCCGCGATGAGAACCCCGCGTACAGGATCACCTGCAGGATCGCGAAGAGGCTCCCCTCGAGGGCGAACAGCCACGCGAGCGAGGCGAAGTCGGCGTACTTGTCGCCGCCGATGATCCAGACGATCGGACCCGCGAGGAGCGCCGTCCCGAGCGTCGCGACCGCCCCGATCGCGGCCGACATCCCGACTGCGACCGTGAACGCGTGCCGCATCGTTCCCGCGCTCATCTTCGGGAAGAACACGGTGATAACCGCGTACGGCAGGAAGAACGCGATCTTCGCGATCAGCGCGCCCATCGCGTACTCCCCCGACGCGTGGCCGTCGAGGAAGATGCGGGCGAGCAGCAGGTCGGTGTTGGAGAGGGCGTAGAGGGCGACGAGCGTGCCGGTCGTCGCGGCGAGCTCGCGGACCAGCAGCGACGTCAGCCGACGCCCCGGGCGCACGGGACCGGCGAACCAGATCGCGGCCACCGTCCCTGCGATACTGCCCACCAGGATGCCGGCGCACGCGCTGGTCACATCCGGACGGATCGCGAGCGCGACCACGCCACCCACCGCGCGCAGCACTCCGATCGCCGCGTACGCGTACCCGTAGTGGCGATGCCGCTCCTCTCCCTGCACCAGCCCGAGCGCACCGAAGCCCGGGATGGACGCGGCCACCGCGAGCAGGGTCAGCAGCACGGCGGCGGGAGGAACCGCGAGCAGCGCCGCCAGCGGCCAGGCGATCACGGGGCCCAGCACGGCGATGAGAGCGGTGAGCCGGTAACCGAGAGCGACGATCGCGGATCGCTCCTGAGCCGCGTCATCACCGCCGGCTGCCGCCCGGCGGGCCGCGACCGCCTGAACACCGAGCGCCGCCGTCCCGCCGATGATCGAGACGCTGAGCATGGCGCCGAGCGCGCCGTACTCGGGCACGCTCATCCAGCGGGCGGCGAACATCGACAGCAGATACGAGGAGGCGTTGGCCAGCATGGTCGCCACGCCGACGAGCAGGATGCCACCCGCCAACGCACGGCGGGACTGATTCACCCGAGGGA
>JAEWJG010000315.1 GCA_023386675.1 Actinomycetes bacterium | reverse complement strand
CGCCAGCGCTGCCGTCCCGCCCGCGGCGCATCCCGCGAGGGTCGCGGCGAGCAGGAGGGCGGAGGCGGTGCCGACGAGAAGCTTCGTGTGCTGCATGCCTCCCACGCTCGCAGCCCGTACGCCCCCCGCGCGTCCATCCCGCGACCCATCCGCATCCCTCCCGCGACCGACCTGCCTCGTCACCGCCCGACCCGACCCCTCGTTGAGATTTGCGCCAAATCGCGGTTCTGAAGGCGACGGAACCCGCGATTTGGCACAAATCTCGCGATGGGTCAGGGGAGGGGCGGCGTGCGCGGCGGGACGGTGCGGCGGTCCGGGCGCGTCGCCTCGAAGGCGGCGGCCAGAGCGAGCAGTGCTGCGTCGTCGTAGGCGCGGCCGGCGAACGTCAGGCCGACGGGCATCCCGATGTCGGCCATGGTGCCCATCGGGACGGTGACCGTCGGGATGCCGAGGTGCCGCGGCACGAGGTTGCCGTTGGCGACCCAGACGCCGTTGCGCCAGCCGAGGTCCGCGGACGCCGGGTTCACATCCATGTCGGCGGGTGCCACGTCGGCCACCGCGGGGAAGACGACGGCGTCGAGGCCGAGCCCGTCCATCCACTCCTCCAGGTCCACGCGGCGCGTCTCCTCCAGGCCGCGCAGGCCCGGGCCGAGCTCTGGGATGCTCTCGAGCGTCGTTCCCGGATGCGCGCGGACCCAGCCGGGGTAGTCGGCGATGTCGTCCTCGAAGCCGGTATAGCGGTCGGGCAGCGCGCCCTCGGGCTGCGGGAAGATACGGGCGCCGTCGACGTCGGCGAGCGTCCGTAGCGCGGGGTCGCCGTTCGCGTCGAGGAAGTCGTCCCACGCCCACGCCGACAGGTCGACGATCTCACGGCGGAGGAACTCGGGCGTGACGAGCCCACGGGTCGCGATGGTCGGCGCGCCCGGCCGGTCGCCCTCGTAGTTCGAGACGACGGGGAAGTCGACCTCGACCACGGTCGCGCCGGCGGCCTCGAGGTCGCGACGGGCACCCTCCCACAGGTCGATCACGGAGTCGCGGGTCTCGATCCGCTGACCGGTCGGGCCGCCGATGCCGGGGTGCTCGGCGGTGCCCGCCTCTGCGTCCGCGTTGATGTACATGCGCGGGATGCCGACACGGCGGCCGGCGAGCGACGCACCGTCCGCGAGTGCTGGATACGACCCGGGCCGCAGCTCCGACGCGGCCGGGAGCGCCACCCACGGCTGAGCACGCCAGAAGTCGCCGCGCGTCTCCGCGTCGTCCGCGACGATGACGTCGAGCACTTCGAGCAGGTCGGCCATCGTGCGCGTGTGCGGAACCACCACATCCATCGTCGGCACCAGCGGCCAGTTGCCGCGCACCGAGATGACACCGCGGGACGGCGTGTAGGCGCAGAGCGCGTTGTTGGAGGCGGGAGCCCTGCCCGAGGACCACGTCTCCTCCCCGAGCCCGAAGGCCGCGAAGCTCGCCGCGGTCGCCGTCCCGGAACCGTTCGACGACCCGGAGCCGAAGGCTGCCGTGAGGTAGTCGCCGTTGTAGGGCGACTCGGCCCGTCCGTAGACGCCGCGCTGCATCCCGCCGTTCGCCATCGGCGGCATGTTCGTGAGCCCGAGCAGGATCGCTCCGCCGGCACGCAGCCGCTCGATCGTGAACGCGTCGCGCTGGGCGACCAGGTGCTCGAAGGCGGGCGAGCCCGCCGCAGCGGTCAGGCCCCTGGCGAGGTAGCTGTCCTTCGCCGTGTACGGGATGCCGTCGAGCGGGCCGAGGGTCTCGCCGCGCGCCCGGCGCTCGTCGGAGGCGCGGGCCTCCTCCAGCGCGGAGGGGTTGCGCACGACCACCGCGTTGAGCCGGGGACCCGCCGCGTCGTACGCGTCGATCCGGGCCAGGTACGCCGTCACCAGCTCCTCGCTGGTCGTCTCGCCGGCCTCGAGCGCTCGCCGGAGGTCGGCGATGGAGGCCTCGACCACGTCGAACGTCATGCCTTCACCGCCGGCTGCTGCTGGGTGATGCAGTGGATGCCGCCGCCGCGCTCGAAGATCGGGCGCGAGTCGACCATGGTCACGCGGCGGCCCGGGTACACGGCCTCCAGGATCTCGGTCGCTTCGGCGTCCGCCTTCTCCTCGCCGAAGCCGCACGCCACGATGCCGTCGTTGACGACCAGGTGGTTGACGTAGCTCCAGTCGACGAAGCCCTCCTCGTCGCGGAGGGTCGCGGGCGCGGGGAGCTCGACGATGTCCCAGCGGCGGCCGGCCGCATCCGTCGTCTCCGCCAGCAGCGCCTTCAGGTCGCGGGACACCGCGAAGTCGGGGTGCTCTGGATCGCGCTGTGTGTGCAGCAGCAGGGTCCCGGGGGACGGGATGGTCGCCACGATGTCGACGTGGCCGTTCGTGCCGAAGTCGTCGTAGTCGCGGGTGAGGCCGCGCGGGAGCCAGATCGCGTGCGTCGCACCGATCGTGCGGGCCATCTCGGCCTCGACGCGCGCCTTGTCGGCGTACTTGTTGCGCCGCGGGTCGAGCTGCACCGTCTCGGTGAGCAGGACCGTCCCCTCGCCGTCGACGTGGATGCCGCCGCCCTCGTTGACGAGCAGCGAGCTGACCAGCTCGGCGCCGGTGCGCTCCGCGACGAAGCGGGCGATCTCAGCGGACTTGCGCCACTCCGCCCACTCCGGGTCGCCCCAGCCGTTGAACGTCCAGTCGACCGCGCCGAGCACGCCGGGGCGCTCGTCGTCGACGACGAAGGTGGGGCCGAAGTCGCGCATCCAGAACTCGTCGAGGGGTGCCTCCACCTGCTCGATGTGGCTTCCGAGCATCCGCTTCGCCCGGTCGCGCTCGGTCGGGTCGACGACCATGGTGAGCGGCTCGTACTCGGCGACCGCGTGGGCGACGGCGGTCCAGGAGGCGTAGGCCTCTTCGGCGGAGGCCGCGTCGTCGCCGAGGGTGAGGCCGGCGCGCGGGAACGCCATCCAGGTGCGCTCGTGGGGTGCCGTCTCGGCGGGCATGCGCCAGGTCATCGAATCCTCCATCGGTCGGCGACATTTATTGATCGTGCGATCAATAGATGTCTCGAAAGTACCTATACTGGGCGGATCATGTCAAGAGCCCCCCGCCGCCCGCCCGCCGAGCGCCGCACCGAGCTGGCGAGCGCCGCGCGCGATCTCGCGCTGACCGACGGACTCGCCGCGGTCACGCTGCGCGGTGTCGCGGGGCGGGCCGGAGTCACTCCTGCGCTGGTCGCGCACTACCACCCGGCGATGGATGCGCTGGTCGCGTCCGCCTTCTCCGCGGTGGTCGGCGCCGAGCTGGAGGAGGTCCGCGCGCTGCTGGCCCGCACCGAAGGACCCACGCGGCGGCTGGGTGTGCTCCTGCGGACCCTGCTCGACGGGACGCGCGACGACGTCACGCTGGTGTGGGTGGAGGCGTGGGCGCTCGGCCGGCGGAACGAGGCGCTCGCCGTCGCGGTGCGCGAGCAGATGGACGCCTGGCAGGAGCTCATCCTCGGGATCGTGCAGGAGGGGCTGGCGGCCGGCGAGTTCCACGCCGACGACCCGGCGCAGGCCGCGTGGCAACTCCTCGGCATGATCGACGGCCTCAACGCGCAGGCGCTGGTCCGCTGGGGCGGCGGCGACCGCGGGCCGGTCCTGGCGCGGGCGGTCGAAGGGATGCTGGGGCTGGGGCGCGGGGCGTTGGACGCGGCCGCAACCCTCAGCTGATCCAGGCGAGCAGTTCCGCGCGGAACTCCTCGGGCTTCTCGATGTGGGCCGAGTGGCCGCAGTTCTCGAAGACGACCTCGCGGGTCCGGCCGCCGTTCTCCTCGTAGCGGCCGAGCACCGCACGGGTCTGCGCGAGCATCGGCTGCGGCGGCGCCACGTCCTCGCCCGGCCAGCCGGGGATGACGCCTGCCGCGCCCAGCTGGTTGAGGTCGAAGAACGACGCATCGCCGACGATCGCGTCCACGTCCCCGTGCAGCCACAGGATCGGCGGCTTCGCGGGCGCGTCCACGATGCCGGAGGTGTTGAAGTAGGTCGGCGCGAGGGTGTTCAGGATGCCGCGGGTGCCGGGCGCGAAGCCGGGCCAGTGCTCTGAGACCCCCGCGTCGCCCGGGTAGTTGTCCGGCCCGGTCGCCGTGGAGAGCATCGACTCGACCCACAGGTCCTCGTACTCGGACTCGAAACCCGGCGCGACATAGGACGAGCGGTAGACGGCGCGCGGGGAGGTCGGCGACTCCTCGCCGGTGTCGCCCGCGGCGAGCCGGGCGATGAAGTCGGGGTTCGCGCCGCCGCCTCCCGTGCCGGAGGCGTCCGGATTCAGCAGGGCTCCGTCCAGCGCGGTGCCGCCGAAGCCGTACGGCGACACCGGGGAGACGAGCGTCAGGCTGGCGACCAGGTCGGGCCGGTCGAGCAGCAGCTGCATCACCACCCCGCCGCCGAGGCTCCATCCGACGACGTGGACCGCGCCGAGACCGAGCGCGTCGGCGACCGCGGCGACGTCGTCGGAGAAGTCGCGCACGCCGCGGGTCGCATCCACCGGGAGCACCTCGCTGTCGCCGAAGCCGCGCAGGTCGACCGCGAGCGCGCGGATGCCCGCGGGCAGGGACAGCATCAGCGGCTGCCAGAACAGCGACGACGAGACGTTGCCGTGCACGAACAGCACGGTCTGGACCTCCTCGCCCGATGCCGGCCGCTCCAGCACGTTGGCGGTGTAGCGGTCAGTGCGGACGGTGCGGGCGTCGATGCCCGGCAGCAGTGTTCCGGTCATGCGGGTGTCTCCTTCGGGTGCGGGGCGGTGGGGCGGAGCAGCGGGACGACCTGCCGGAGGCCGAGCTCCGTCATCAAGATCGTGTAGTGGTTCACGTCGTCGGCTTCGTTCATCCGCATCCCCGGCTTCCGGCGGCGCCATTCGGCGATGACGGCCGGATCGTAGAGCGGCGCGGCATCGAGCAGCCCGCGGGGCGCCCGGATGAACGCGATCGGCGTCTCCAACGCCTCCAGCGCCTCGGCGTAGCCGCCCGAGCCATCGAGCTCGACCGCGTTCACCGAGACGGCGGCCTCGTCGGCGCTCGACCGCAGCTCGGGCGGCTCGCCGGCGAGGTCGTACGACACGTAGTCGGCGATCGCGTCGTTCCACCACGGCCCGATCGCGGGATGCTGCTTCCAGAACGCCTCGTAGTCGGCCGGGGTGGCGAACCGCATCCGCAGCCGGGCGAGCGACGGCCCGAGCAGGGCGGCCGGGACGTCCTCCGGGGCGACGCCCTCGGGCGGAGGGATCGGCAGTCCGCCGTCGACGAGCACCAGGCGCTCCACGCGGTCGGGGTGGCGCCCGGCGAGGCGGACCGCGACGAAGGCGCCCATCGAGTGGCCGGCGACGACGGCGCGGTCGACGCCGAACGCATCCAGCACGCGGGCCAGATCGTCGGCGTGCTGGATGAGACCGTACGGTCCCGGCAGGCCGGAGCTGCGGCCGCGGCCACGCAGGTCGGGCGCCACGATCCGCGTTCCGGGCAGCGCCTCGGCGGCGAGCAGCCAGGCCCGGTGGCTGGCGGTGATCCCGTGGATGGCGAGCAGCGGTGTGCCCGCGGCGTCCGGGTTCCAGACGCCGCCGGCCAGCTCACCGCCGTCGACCGGTGCGGTGAACGGCGCGTAAGGCATCACCGGGCGCTCCAGCCGCCGTCCATGGTGTAGCTCGCGCCGGTGACCATCCCGGCATCGTCGCCGGCCAGCCACAGCGCCAGACTGCCGACCTCGGCGGGCTCGACCAGCCGTTTGATCGCGGCCTCTGTGAGCATCACCTTCTCGACCACCTCGTCCTCCGGGATGCCGTGCAGCCGGGCCTGGTCGGCGATCTGCTTCTCCACCAGCGGTGTGCGGACGTACCCGGGGTTGATGCAGTTGGAGGTCACGCCGTGCGGGCCGCCCTCCAGCGCCGTGGTCTTCGACAGTCCCTCGAGCCCGTGCTTGGCGGTGACGTACGCCGACTTGTACTCGCTCGCGCGCAGCCCGTGGACGCTGGAGATGTTGATGATCCGGCCGAAGCCGCGCTCGTACATCCCGGGCAGCGCGGCCCGGATGAGGAGGAACGGCGCCTCGACCATGATCCGCAGCATGAGCGCGAACGTCTCGGGCTCGAACTCCTGGATCGGGCGCACCGTCTGGATGCCGGCGTTGTTCACCAGGATGTCGGTGTCGACCGCCGCCTGCGCGAGCTCCACGGTCTTCGAGAGGTCGATCTCCCAGGCGTCCCCGCGCAGCCGCTCGGCGACGTCGCGCGCCGCGTCGCCGTTGAGGTCGGCGATGGTGACGTGCGCGCCCGCCGCGGCGAAGGCCTCCGCGCAGGCCAGCCCGATGCCGCTCGCACCGCCGGTGACGAGGGCCCTGCGACCCGTGAGATCGGTCATCCTCGACGCTCCTTCCCGCCGGGCCAGCGCCCTAGCCGCACTCTAACGCCGGGCGCAGGGGCGGTGGAAGGGCGCTGGTCAGTACTCGAGGCCGATGCGCTCCCGGATGGTGTCGAGCGTGCCCATGATCGCCACCGACTGCGACAGCGGAAGCCGTGAGTCCTCTCCGCCGCCCGCCGCGATCAGCCGCTCGATGGCGCGCGCCTGGTACTGCATCCCGCGGCCCTCGATGCGCGACTCGTAGGTCTCGAGCACACGGCCGCCCGGGTCGACGATGCGGAAGCTGGTGGGCGCGTAGAAGGTGGCGTCGAGTTCGACGCGGGCGTCCGTGCCGAGCACGGTCGCGCTGTTGTCGCCCGCCGCATCCAGGGTCGTGGTCAGCGCCGCCTGGGCGCCGCTGTCGTAGCCGAGCAGGATGGATGTCTGCCGGTCGACGCCTGTCGCGGTAGGCGTCGAGAGCGCGAGCACCTCGCTCGGTGCGCCGAGCACGTCCCAGGCGAACGACACCGGGTAGATGCCGAGGTCGAGCAGCGCGCCGCCGCCGAGCGCCCGGTTCAGCATCCGGCCCTCGGGGTCGGGGTTCGTGCGCTGGTCGTGGTGGGCCACCACCGAGCGGAGCTCGCCGAGGGTGCCGTCGCTGACGATCTCCTGGAGCCGTTCCATGTGCGGCAGCCAGCGCGACCACATCGCCTCGAGCGCGACGAGCCCGTTCGCCGTGGCCGCGTCCGCGATCGCCTGCGCCTCCGCCTGGTTCATCGTGAACGGTTTCTCGACCAGCACATGCTTGCCGGCCGCGAGCGCGAGCAGCGCGTTCGGCGCGTGCTGGGGATGCGGCGTCGCGATGTAGACGACATCCACATCCGGATCGGCCACCAGCTCCTCGTAGCTGCCGTGCGACCGCGGAATGCCGTGCGCGGCGGCGAAGCGGGCGGCGGACTCGGGACTGCGCGACCCGACCGCGGTGACGGTGTGCCCGTCGAGCTGCAGGTCGCGCGTCATCGCACCGGCGATGCCGCCCGTGCCCAGGATGCCCCACGCGGGGGAGGAGGTCGTCATGCGGTCATCGTACCGACGGCTGCGCGGCGGCGGCCGGTGCTGCACAAATGGGAGGGAACGGGAGCCTCCAATGCCCCGATCTCCTCCGCTCGGCCCATCTCGTGTGCCGCCGACGCCGTTCTCCTCCTTTCCGCGCACGGGCTGCTGCCGCGCAACAAGGAGGAGTGCACGGCGACACGCCGGGGGAGCGGGCGCGAGGGAGGAGATCGGGGCCGGTCGGCCGGCTGGGTTCCTCCGTTTCACCGCCGGATTTCTGCCGGCTACTCCCGGAGCAGCCCGCGCAGCGTCTCGATGGTGTCGGCCTCGCCCGCGTCCTTGTCGTCGCGGTAGCGCTTCACGCGCGCGAAGCGGAGCGCGATGCCGCCGGGGTAGCGGCTCGATCGCTGCACGCCGTCGATCGCGATCTCGACGACCGTCGTGGGGGCGACCCACACCGTCCCGGCCGTGCGGCGCACCTCGATCTCCTGGAAGTGCTCGGTCTGCCAGGCGAGTAGTTTGTCGGTGAGCCCCTTGAAGGTCTTGCCCACCATGACGAAGCCCCCCGGCTCACCGTAGGCGCCCTCGGGGTCGCGCGCGCCGAGGTGGATGTTCGACAACAGCCCCTGCCGCCGTCCCGATCCCCATTCCACGGCCAGCACGACGAGGTCGTACGTGTGCACCGGCTTGACCTTCACCCAGCTCGACCCGCGGCGACCGGCCGCGTAGGGGGAGTCGATCGCCTTCACGACGACGCCCTCCTGCCCGGCGCCGAGCGCGTCCTGCGAGACGCGCTCGGCGACCTCAGGGTCGGCCGTGATCTCGCCCGGGATGCGATGCTCGCCGGCGACGCGCTCCAACTCCGCCAACCGGACCGAGAGCGGCTCGTCGAGCAGGTCGCGGCCGTCGACGTGGAGGATGTCGAAGAACCAGGGATGCAACAGCGTCTCGCGCGCGGCGGAGCCGAAGCCGGACATCGTCTCCTGGAACGGCCGCGGCGCGCCGTCCTCGTCGAGCGACAGCGTCTCGCCGTCGAGGATCACATCCTGCACCGGCAGCCGCCGCACCACCTCGACCACCTCGGGGAGGCGGTGCGTGATGTCGGCGAGGTTGCGGGTGAAGACGCGCACGTCGTCCCCGTGCCGGTGCACCTGGATGCGCGCGCCGTCGAGCTTGTACTCGACCGACGCCTCGCCGGTCGTCGCGAGCGCCTCGGTCGGGGTCGGAGCGGAGGCCGCGAGCATCGGCAGCACCGGACGTCCGACCTGCAGGCCGACGGCATCCAGGTCCTCCGCCGTTCCCGTGAGCGCGAGCCGTGCCGTCTCGCCGAGGTCGCCGGAGAGCATCGCCGCCCGGCGCACCGACTCGCCGGAGCGGTCGGAGGCGCGGGCGATCCCATCCATCAGGACGCCCTCGAGGGCGCCCGTCCGCATCTCGCCGAGAAGGACCCGGGCGATGAAGTCCTGCTCCCGCGCCGTCGCCCGCGCCGTGAAGTCGCGGAGCGTGCGGTTGCGCTCGGCCGCCGACCCCGTGCCCGACAGGGCGGCGAGCCGGTCGAGGAGCGTGTCCAGGTCGTCCACGGTGAGCGTGGGCTCGCCCGCAGGGTCGCCCATCGCGCCGCTCAGCCCTCGCCAGCCGACCCCGACGCGACCCTGCCGCGGCTTGCCGACGAGGAAGCCGACGGCGGGCGCGATCTCCTCCGGCTGCAGCTGCGCGAGCAGCGCGGCGAGTGCATCCACCTTCGCCAGCCGGGACCGGGTGGATGCGACGGTCTCGGCCGTCGTCACGAGCGCGTCGAGAAGCACGCCTCCATACAACCACCGGCGTCCGACAGCCTAGGCTGACCTCATGAGCGCATCCGTGCGGAACGTCGTCGCCGCCTTCGATCGCATCCCGGAGCCCTGGCAACCGCACCGCCTGGTCAGCGTCAACGATCAGGACGTCAAGGTCGCCCGGTTGCGCGGCGAGTTCGTCTGGCATGCGCACCCGGACAGCGACGAGCTGTTCCTGGTGGTCGCCGGCCGTCTGACGATTCAGCTGCGCGACGGCGAGGTGCAGCTCGGCCCGAACGACGTGTACGTCGTCCCGGCCGGCGTCGAGCACCGCCCTCGCGCGGACGAGGAAGCGCTCGTCGTCATGGTCGAGCGCGCGGGCACTGTGAACACCGGAGACAACCCGGGCGAGCGCACCGCAGAGGTCCGCGAGCTGCCCGAGGTCTGACGCCCTCCCTCCGTCAGCCGTAGGCCTGATCCATCGCCGGAGCCTTCCGCCCCAGACTCCGCCACGAGTGCAGGATGTCGCCCGGCGCGCCCGGCCCGTACCGGAACAGCCGCACGGCGACGAACAGACCGAGCGACACGACCAGCCACACCGCCAGCACGAGGTACGGCTCCGGGTGGAGGTCATCGGGGAAGTAGGTGAGATCGCGCACCGCCCGCACCGCCGCGCCTGTTGGAAGCCAGCGGCCCATGAACTGGTAGAACGGCGGCAGCAGCTCCGGGGCGACCGCGCCGCCGGAGGACGGGTTGCTGATGAGCACGAACACGATCCAGGTCGGCAGCATCGCCCAGCGCGCGCCGATCAGCACCCGCCAGAAGCTGTACGTCGCTCCGGCGACCAGCATCGTCAGCGCGAGCACGGCCCAGACCGGCAGCAGCGGGAACGGCAGGATGCCGAGCAGCGGGCCGACCGTGAAGGCGATGGCGAAGCCGCCGAGAACCGAGCGGACCACATCCCAGAACAGCTCGCCGGCGAGGGTGAGCTTCGAGGCGTTGACCCGCGTCTGCACGGCCCCGACGAACCCGATCACCACCGCTGCGAGCGACATGTAGAAGAGGACGAGCCCGTTCGGGTCCTTCGGGGCGAGCGGATGCGCGTCGATCACGGTGACCGTCCGGCCGAGCGACTCCTGGAGCCGGGACGCGTCGGCGGTGAGCAGGCGGGCGACGGAGGCTCCGGATGCGCTCGACACGTAGAGCCGCACCGTCCCGTCGGGCTGCTCCACCACCGCCCCGTAGACCTGCTGCTGCCGGATCGCCGCTTCGGCGTCCGTCTCGGTCGCGTAGCTGCGGACGATGAACGTGGTGCCGGTGCGCGCCTCCAGCTCCGACTCGAGGTCGGCGGCGGGGCGCGAGTCCGAGACCAGGCCGATCGGGATGTCGTGGGGCTGCGGGTCGCCCATCGCCCAGCTGTAGGCGCCGGCGAACAGCGCTGCGATGACGGTGACGATCAGCGTGACCACCAGTGCGGGCAGGTGCGGGCCGCGGCGGAACCCCTCCGCGGGCTCGTCAGCCCCGACGGTCGCCTCCGCGCCCGTCATCCCGCCTCGGTTGCGGTGATGGTCGTTCCCGTCATGGCGACGACCGTACCCCGCCGGGATGCGATCGTCGCGGGTGCGACCCGCGTCAGACGACGCGCACGAACGTCTGCTGCCAGCCGGTCGAGCCGTTCGGCGCGATCGGGGCGCGCTTCTCCTCCTGGAGCCGTCCGGCGCTGTCGGTCGCGCGCACGGCGAGCGTGTGGCCGCCCGCGGTCGCGTTCCAGTCGAGGGACCACTGCACCCAGGTGTCGGCGTTGATCGGAGTCGAGAGCGTCGCCTCCTGCCAGTCGCCGCCGTCGATCCTCACCTCGACCTTCCGGATGCCGACCGTCTGCGCCCAGGCCACCCCGGCGATCTTCGTCGGACCGGCCGTCACCGTCTTGTCGACCCGCGGAGTGTCGATGCGGCTCGAGAGCTTGATCGGCGCCTTCTCGCTGTAACCGCGCGGCGTCCAGTACGCCTGGTCGGCGGCGAAGGTGGTCACCTTCAACTCGGTCAGCCACTTGGTCGCCGACACGTACCCGTACAGGCCGGGAACGACCATGCGCACCGGGAACCCGTGCTCGAGCGGCAGCGGCTCGCCGTTCATCCCGACGGCCAGGATGGCGTCGCGCTTCGCGTCCGTGAGCGCCGTCAGCGGGGTGCTGGCGGTGAAGCCGTCGACGCTGCGGGACAGCACCATGTCGGCGCCCGACCGCGGCCGGGCGAGGGCGAGCACATCCCGGACCGGCACACCGAGCCAGCGGGCGTTGCCGATCAGGTTGCCGCCGACCTCGTTGGACACGCAGGTCAGGGTCACGGCGTATTCGTCGAGTCCCATCTTCAGCAGGTCCTGGAAGCCGATATCGACGCGCTTCTCGACCATCCCGTCGATCGTCAGGCGCCAGGTGGCCGGGTCGACGGAGGGGACGGTGAGGGCCGTGTCCACGCGGTAGAAGTCGCGGTTGGGGGTGAACAGCGGGGAGAGGTCGGGCACTTTCAATTCGGCGCCGTCGGGGATGCGGACGCGCGACGCGGGGGCAGGCAGGTGGACGGCGGCGCGGATCGCAGCGATGGATGAGGTGGCGGCGGACCCGAGACGGGATCCGACCCCGGCGACCACGGCCCCGACCGCGGCGACCCCGGCGAAGAGGAGGAAGCGGCGGCGATCGACTCCGGCCTGCGCGTCCTCGGCCGGCCGGTCGCGCCAGCGGTGCAGCCGGGCGACGAGGAGGTGGAGCACGACCGCACCCGCCGCAGCGCCGACGGCCGAGGGCAGGAACGCGAGCGGGCTCGCCACCGCGCGGGTCACCGTCGCCACCACGGCCGCGATTCCGGCTACGACGAAGAGCGCGACGCCGACCCAGCGCCGCCAGAGTTCGAGCACCCCGGCCACCGCGGACGCGACGAGCACGGCGGCCCCGAGCGAGGCGAGCAGGAAGAGCTTGTCGTTCGACCCGAACAACTGGATCGCGAGCTCCTTCGCCCACCGGGGCACGATGTCGATCACGAAGGAGCCGACCGCGAGGATGGGCCCCGCATCCCGGGCCGCCACCAGGGCGACCAGCTCCGCTGCGGCGAGGAAGACGCCCCCGCTCACGACCCCCGCCAGCGCCGCCAGGGCGACCGTGCCGATCCTCGATCTCTTCATGCCTGGTGTTCGTCGCGCCGACCCGCCGCGGATTGGTTCCAATCCGATTCCGGCGGGGCCCCGAACCCCTGATGACCGCCCGCTGAGGGGGTCTCACAAACGGCACCACCCCTCGAAGGAGAAGAGAACATGCGATCCACCGTCCGTCTCGCCGCAGCAGGAATCCTCGCCGCCGCGGCTCTCGCCCTCACCGCCTGCTCCTCGGGAGCCGGCACGTCGTCCAGCGACACCAGCTCCCCGATGGACTCCTCCACCCCGTCCGCGACGGCGTCGATGGACCCGGCCGCCGACCTGGTCGGCCCCGGCTGCGCGGCGTACGCCAAGCAGGTCCCGTCCGGCTCCGGCTCGGTCGCCGGCATGGCGCAGGACCCGGTGGCCACGGCCGCGAGCAACAACCCGCTGCTGACCACCCTGGTCGCCGCCGTCTCCGGCAAGCTGAACCCGAAGGTGAACCTGGTCGACACCCTCAACGGCGGCCAGTTCACGGTCTTCGCCCCGGTCGACGACGCCTTCAAGAAGATCGACCCGGCCACCATCGACACCCTGAAGACGGATGCCGGCGCGGCCACTCTCACCTCGGTCCTCACCTACCACGTGGTCCCCGGCCAGCTCTCGCCGAAGGACATCGTGGGCACCCACAAGACCGTGCAGGGCGCGGACGTGACCGTCAGCGGCTCCGGCGACACCCTCAAGGTGAACGACGCGAACGTGATCTGCGGTGGCGTGCACACGGCCAACGCGACCGTGTACCTCATCGACTCGGTGCTGATGCCCCCGGCGAAGTAACCGCCTCGTTCCCCGGACCGGCCGTGCAG
>JAEWJG010000249.1 GCA_023386675.1 Actinomycetes bacterium | reverse complement strand
ATCCACGAGGGGGAGGCGAGCACCGGCCGCGTGCGCAGGTGCCCGATCCGGTCGATCTCGTGGGCGATGAGGTGAGTGACGCGCGTGCCGATGCGGGCGCGGGCCTGCTGCACCCGGGCGAGCTCCTCCGCGACGTCCGGCACGACGCGCTTGGCCGCGTCCGTCGGGGTGGAGGCGCGCAGATCCGCGACCTCGTCGAGCAACGGCCGGTCGGCCTCGTGCCCGATCGCGCTGACGATCGGCGTCAGCGCCTCCGCCGCCGCACGCACCAGGCGCTCGTCGCTGAAGCCGAGCAGGTTCTGGAAGTCGCCGCCGCCGCGCGCCACGATGATCACCTCGACCTCGGGGTCCGCATCCAGCGTCCGGATCGCGGAGACCACCTCCGTCACGGTCCGCTCGCCCTGCACCGCCGCGTGCACGACGCGGAACCGCACCTGCGGCCAGCGCAGCTGCGCGTTGCGGAGCACGTCCTTCTCGGCGTCCGAGTCCTTGCCCGTCACCAGGCCGATCGTGTGCGGGAGGAACGGGAGCCGCTTCTTGCGCTCCAGCGCGAACAGGCCCTCGGCCGACAGCTGCTGCCGCAGCCGCTCCAGCCGCTCCAGCAGGTCGCCGAGGCCGACGTGCTTCATGTCGTAGACCTGCATGGTCAGGGTTCCGCCCTTGACCCAGAAGTTCGGCTTGATCGCCGCGACGACCCGGTCGCCCTGCTTGAGGTCGGCCGGGATGCGCGCCTTCACCGACGACCAGATGGTGAAGCTGATCGTGGCGTCCTCGTCGAGGTCCTTGAGCTTGCCGTAGACGTTGCCGCCCGAGATGCCCCACTGCGTGATCTCGCCCTCGACCCAGGCGGTGCCGAGCCGGTCGATCCATCCCTTGATCTTGGAGTTGAGCAGCGCGACCGGCCACGGGGAGTCGACGGTCGGTGCAGCGGGCTGCATCGCGACGGGCGCTGACTGGCTCACCGACCCCTCCCATTCCGTGTCCAGCGTGCTCACGTAGGATCGAAGGGTGAGCGACGCAACCATCAGCCTCCCGATGCCGCGGATTCCCGGCGCGAGGCGACGGCTTCAGGATAACCCGGTCGTCGGACACAAGAGGGTCCTGCTGGCCGCACCCCGCGGCTACTGCGCCGGTGTCGACCGCGCGGTGGTCGCCGTCGAGAAGGCGCTGGACCTCTACGGTTCGCCCGTCTACGTGCGCAAGCAGATCGTCCACAACGTGCACGTCGTGTCCGAACTGGAGCAGCAGGGCGCGATCTTCGTCGACGAGGTCGACGAAGTGCCCGAGGGCGCCCACGTCGTCTTCTCGGCGCACGGCGTCTCGCCGGCGGTCGTGAACGCCGCCGCGGCCCGCGGGCTCCGCGCGATCGACGCCACCTGCCCGCTGGTCACCAAGGTCCACCGTGAGGCCGTGCGCTTCGCGCGCGACGACCGAGAGATCCTGCTCATCGGCCACGCCGGCCACGAGGAGGTCGAGGGCACCGCGGGCGAGGCGCCCGACCACGTGACCCTGGTGAACGGCCCGGACGACGTCGACTCCATCGTCGTGAAGGACCCGGATCGGGTCGTCTGGCTCTCGCAGACCACGCTCTCGGTCGACGAGACGATGGAGACGGTGCGCCGCCTGCGCGAGCGCTTCCCCAACCTCCAGGACCCGCCCAGCGACGACATCTGCTACGCCACCCAGAACCGCCAGGTCGCGATCAAGAAGGTCGCCGAGCAGGCCGAGCTCGTGATCGTGGTCGGCTCGGCCAACTCCTCCAACTCGGTGCGCCTGGTCGAGGTCGCGCTGGAGTACGGCGCGAAGGCCGCCTACCGGGTCGACTATGCCAGCGAGATCAAGCAGGAGTGGCTCGACGGCGTCTCCTCGATCGGCGTGACGAGCGGCGCCTCCGTGCCCGAGGTGCTGGTGCAGGAGGTGCTGGACGACCTCGCGGGCGCCGGCTACGCCGACGTCGAGGAGGTCAAGACAGCGGAGGAGGACCTCATGTTCTCGCTGCCGAAGGAGCTCCGCAAGGACATCTCGGGCAAGCAGGACGCGCGGGCGCTCGGCGGCCGCGGCACCCGCTAGGGCGTCGTGGTCGGCGTCGGCGTCGAGCCGGTGGTGCCGCTGTAGAACCCGAGCAGCACCGGGTCGGTCGCGAGCACCGCGCCCGCGAAGATCAGCAGCACGACCATCGCGACGATCCCAGCGACCAGCGGAACCCAGAACGCCAGCCGCCGCTTGACCAGCAGCCACGCGGCGATGCCGGCGGCCGCCACCCAGATCACCGCCATCAGGATGGACCCCACCAGCACCAGCGTGCCGACGACCGGGGCGGGCGTGTAATCGCCGAGGCCGTTCGTGCTGTGCAGCAGCTGCATCGAGGCGGGGATGGCCTGCAGCGTCGCGATCGAGTACAGCATCCCGAAGAAGCCGAACACGGCGAGCAGGATGGTGAGCGTCAGGTTCCAGGTGGGGGCCGGCTGCCCGGCGCGGGCGCGCTCGCCCGCCGACGGGTAGGGCGCGCCGGGATACGGCGGCCGGGCTCCGGGGTATGGCGCGCCTGCGGGCGGCGGGGCGACGACGTCGTCCTCGCGCTCCAGCGGCCGCGACGTGTCCAGGCGGTCGGCGTCGGCCGGTGGATGCCACACCCACCCGGGAGGGGCGAGCTCCCCGAACTGCGGGCGCGGGCGCTCGTCCCGCCGCGGCTCCTGGTCGGTCATCCCCGCCGCCTCCTCGATCCTGCTGGTGCGGGCGGCGGGCGCTCGTCGCGTCCCGCCGCCCCTTCGACTACTTGCCCGAGTGTCCGGCCGAGCCGAGCTGCTGCGTCGCCTCGATGACGCGCTGGGCCATCGCGGTCTCCGCGACCTTGCCCCAGGCGCGCGGGTCGTACAGCTTCTTGTTGCCCACCTCGCCGTCGACCTTGAGCACGCCGTCGTAGTTCTGGAACATGTAGCCGGCGATGGAGCGGGTGAACGCGTACTGCGTGTCGGTGTCGATGTTCATCTTCACGACGCCGTTGCGCACGGCCTCTGCGATCTCCTCGTCGGTCGAGCCGGAGCCGCCGTGGAAGACGAGGTCGAGCGGCTTCGGGCCGTGACCGTACTTCTCGGCGAGCCCGTCCTGGATCTGCTTGAGCAGCTCCGGGCGCAGCTTGACGTTGCCCGGCTTGTACACGCCGTGCACGTTGCCGAAGGTCAGCGCGGCCATGTAGCGGCCGTTCTCGCCGAGGCCGAGGGCGTCGACCGCCTTCTCGGCGTCGGCCAGGGTCGTGTAGAGCGCCTCGTTCGACCCCTCGTGGCGGACCCCGTCCTCCTCGCCGCCGACGACGCCGATCTCGACCTCGAGGATCGCGTTGATCGCCTTGGTGCGCTTGAGCATGTCCTGGGCGATCTGGAGGTTCTC
>JAEWJG010000237.1 GCA_023386675.1 Actinomycetes bacterium | reverse complement strand
GCCCGTGACACGGTCGTACGCGCTCGTCTGCTCCGAAGCGAACCCGCTGCTCTGCCGATAGCCGAGGTAGGTCTCCGGCGAGCGGAGCGTCGACCAGTCGGCGGCGACCTCCAGACCGTGCGCCTCGGGCTGGACGAGGCCCGGCTCGACATCGTCCGCGCCGGCGGCCATGAGCAGTTGCTGGACGGCCATCTCGCACATCTCGTAATCGCCCTCACCGAAGTGGTGATACCGGACGCGGCCGGACGCGTCGGCGAGGTAGACGGCGGGCCAGTAGTTGTTCGCGAAGTCACCCCATACGCCGTAGTCGTCGTCGATGGCCACCGGATACTCCACACCGAGCGCTTCGACGCGCGCTGCGACGTTGGCATGGTCGTGCTCGAACCCGAACTCGGGGGTGTGGACGCCGACGATGGTCAGGCCCTGCGCGGCGTACTTCGCGTGCCAGGCGCGGAGGTACGGAAGCGCGCGCAGCCAGTTGACGCACGTGTAGGTCCAGAAGCTCACCAGCACCACCCGGCCGCGGAGTGACTGGGGAGTGAGCGGCTCCGAGTTGAGCCAGCCGGTCGCGCGGCTGAAGGGTGCGAGTCGTCCTTCGTCGGGCAATGCTTCTGCCGTGTCGAGGCGGTGGGCGACCGACCAGAAACGTCGATTGCGAGCCTCAGTCGACACGGGCCCCACCTTTCGCTTGCGCGCCTTCGGATATCTCGCGCGCCATCCCGTCGGCGTCGACGACAGCCTGCGCGAAAGCCTCCGGCGCCTCGTGCGGAAGATTGTGGCCGATCCCGCCGGTGAGGTCGCGGTGCTCATACGGACCGGTGAACCGGTCACGGTAGGCTGCGGGCTCCGGGTGGGCCGCCCCATTGCTGTCGCCCTCGAGCGTGATCGTCGGGACCCCGATCCGAGGGCGTTCGGCCAGCTGTCGTTCGACATCGTCGAAGCGCGCCTCGCCCTCGGCGAGACCGAGGCGCCAGCGATAATTGTGAATCACGATCCCGACGTGATCGGGGTTCTGCAGAGCCGCGGCACTGCGCTGGAAGTCCTCTTCGCTGAACTCCCACTTCGGTGAGGCCGTGCGCCAGATGAGGTGTGCGAACTCGGTCCGGTTCGCGTCGTACCCGAGCTCACCCCGGCGGGTGGCGAAGTAGAACTGATACCACCAGGCCAGCTCCGCCGCGGGGGCTAACGGCTTGGCGTTGTTCACCTGGCTGCTGATCAGGTACCCGCTGACCGCGACGTGCGCCCGGCAGCGCTCCGGCCAGAGCGCAGCGAGGACATTGGCCGTGCGCGCACCCCAATCGAAGCCGGCGACCACCGCGTCGGCGACGCCCAGCGCGTCGAGCAACGCAATCGCATCCGCGGCGAGAGCCGCGGGCTGTCCATTCCGTGGCGAGTCCATCGAGAGGAACCGCGTGCTCCCATACCCGCGCAGGTGCGGCACGAGCACCCGGTACCCCGCGTCGGCCAGGATGCTCGCCGAGACGCTGAAGCTGTCGATCGAATACGGCCACCCGTGCAGGAGCAGCGCCACCGGACCATCTGACGGACCGCGCTCGGCGAGGCCGACGCTCAGCACGCCGGCCTCCACCTGAGCGTCCGCCTCGAGCGGCGCGATCACCGCAGTGAGCGGAACGTCGCGCGAACCTCCTGCGAGAACAGCTCCGGCTGCTCCCAGGCGGCGAAGTGCGTCCCGCGGTCGAGGCGGTTGAAGTGGATCAGGTTCGGGTACGCGTCCCGTGCCCACGTCTCCGGCGCCGCATAGATCTCGTGCGGGAAGACGCTCACGCCGGTCGGCAACTGCACGCCCTTCGGCGCGAAGAACGCGAGCTTGCTCTCCCAATACAACCGCGCCGACGACACAGCGGTGTTGGTGAACCAGTACAGGTCGACGTTGTCCAGGATGTCGTCCCGGGTAAGCCCTTCCGACCCGCCCAGGAACACCCGGGCGATCAGGTCGTAACTGGCGGCGTCGTGGTCCAGCATCCACGCGGCGAGGCCGACAGGAGAGTCCGCGAGCGCATACAGCGTCTGCGGCCGCCCGGCCATCTCCTGCGCGTAGCCGAGGCCGTGCGCATAGAAATACGCCAGCTGATCCCACGCCCCACGCTCATCCGGCGTCAGATCCGCAGGCGGTTGTTCGTGTGCGTTCAGCGCATTCTGGATGCCGTCGGGAACGGTGGCCGGCATATTCGTGTGGATGCCGATCAGTCCCGGAGGCCTCAGAAGAGCCATCTGCTCCGTCACGGCGTTGCCCCAGTCGCCGCCCTGTGCGACGTACCGGTCGTAGCCGAGGCGCGTCATGAGCTCGGCCCAGGCCTTCGCGATCCGGATGGGGTCCCAGCCGGGCTGGTCCGGCTTGCCGGAGAAGCCATGCCCGGGCAGCGACGGGATGACGAGGTCGAACGCGTCCGAGGCGTCGGCGCCGTAAGCGGTCGGGTCGGTGAGTGGTCCCACGATCTTGAGCTGCTCGATGACCGACCCCGGCCAGCCGTGGGTCACGATCATCGGCAGGGCATCCTCGTGCTTCGACTTCACGTGGATGAAGTGGATGTCCACACCGTCGATCTCGGTGACGAACTGCGGGAGTGCATTGAGTCGCTCTTCCACTCGGCGCCAGTCGTGCTGCTCCAGCCAGTATTTCGCGAGCGCCTGCATCACCTCCAGCCTGACTCCCTGGGAGGTGTCGTCGACGGTTTCCTTCTCCGGGAACCGGGTGTTGCCGATGCGACGCTTCAGGTCATCGATGTCCTCCTGCGGAACATGGACGGTGAAGGGCCGGATCGCAGTGTCGGGGCGTGAGTCAGTGACAGTCATCATCATCGCTTTCACAAACAATTTCCAACTTCGGGTGGTGCGCTCAGCGCGAAGACTCCATCCGATTCGCCGAACAACCCTCGCCCACGACGGTCCATGTCCGGCGTCCCCGAATGTCGTCTCCATGAAGGCCCTTGGGAGTGAATGGCGCGACGTAGCTCGGAGAGAAATCTCGTAACTCTCCGCCCGCGTGCCAGCAGCCCCCTTCTCGCGCGCATTATTGCGCCCCTTTTCGCCGCTCGGCAATACAGGTATCCCCTCCGTTCCAAACGGAACCCCGGGACGACGTCGTGCGACTGTGCGCTCATCGAGGCGAGTGGGAGGACCCTCTGCTTCGTGGAGACAGCTTCGCCGAGATCTCCCGTGCGCGCGTCGGCCGAGTTGGGCGACCAACGACTCGACTGCCTCGGCGAGCACTGCCTCGGCGAGCACTGCCTCGGCGAGCACAGAGAAAACCCCCGGATTCCGCATGGGACCGGGGGTCTTTCTTGGTGGCTCCGACCGGCATCGATCCGGTGACCTTTCGATTTTCAGTCGAACGCTCTACCAACTGAGCTACAGAGCCAGGGGATGCTCTCGCATCCACCTAGACGGAAGCCCTTCCGACTGGAAGGGCTTGTCGCCGTGGCGACCCTGACGGGACTTGAACCCGCGACCTCCGCCGTGACAGGGCGGCACGCTAACCAACTGCGCTACAGGGCCTCGATTGTGTTGCTTATGGAATTTTGCTGTTCATCAATACTAGTGGTTTCCGTTGGACCGTGACCCCAACGGGATTCGAACCCGTGCTACCGCCGTGAAAGGGCGGCGTCCTAGGCCGCTAAACGATGGGGCCGGATCGTCTCGGAGGGCTTTCGCTCCCGTTGACCACCGACGCACAAGCATACGGAAGGTTCATCGTTAATGCGAATCGGGGTCGGATCCCGGGCGGGTCGGCGGCGATTGGCCGCTTTCGGGCCGTTTTCCGGTTCGCGCAACGCCACCCGGAAATCCCGTAGACGGCTCCGTTCGCCCCATAGTCTGCGGGCCAGGCGGTCCCCCCGGCCGCCCGTGTGAGCGCACGCCCCGACCGTCGCTCGATCGCCTTTTCTCCGGGCGCTTCGGGCCCCATGTTGCTAAAGTGGCGCATGTTGACCGCGGGACCCGTGTGACTTGTGCAACCAGAGTGGATGCGGAAGCGAGCGGGTCGGTAACACTATGAGACGCGAAACGAGCCCCCCGACCTCCCCGAGCGGCCCCCGCCGCCGGGCGGTGCGTGCTGCCCTCGCGGGCCTGGCCGTCGCCGCGGTCACCGCCGTCGGCGCCGTCGCCGCACCGGCCTATGCCGACAACTACCCGTCCTGGCAGGACGTGCAGAACGCCAAGGCCAATCAGGCGGCCGCGTCCGCACAGGTCGACCGCATCAACGGCTTGATCTCGCAGCTCAAGCAGGAGGTGGCCGACACGCAGGCGGCCGCCGTGAAGCGCGGCGAGGAGCTGGAGGCCGCGCAGGCCGCGCTCGACAAGGCGACGGTCGAGCTCCTCAACCTCGAGACGCAGGCCGCCGCCAGCAAGAAGAAGGCGGACGACGCCAGCACCCAGGCCGGCAAGCTCGCCGCCCAGCTCTACCGCACCGGTGGCCGCAATCTGACCGCCAACATCTTCCTCAGCGGCAACAACGCGACCTCGACCACCCCGGAGAAGCTGCTCAACGGCCTCGGCAGCATGTCCAAGCTGGTGGAGCAGTCCAACAAGGTCTACACGGACGCGAAGTCCGCGCAGAACACCGCCAAGTCGCTGGCCGATCTGGCTGACGAGAAGAAGGCCGAGCGCGAGAAGCTGCGGGTCGCCGCCGAGGCCGCGATGCAGGCCGCGATCGCCGCCGCGAAGGCCGCTCAGGACAAGCTGGCCGAGCAGCAGAAGCAGATCGTCATCATGCAGGCGCAGCTTGCGGCGCTCAACGACGCCGCCGCGAAGACGGTCGCAGGCTACGAGGCCGGCGTCGCCGCCGCCGCAGCCGCGGCCGCCGCGCGCGGCTCCGGCGGACTGCCGGGAGGCTACGTCGGGCCGCAGGGG
>JAEWJG010000201.1 GCA_023386675.1 Actinomycetes bacterium | reverse complement strand
CGGGCGGCTACCAGCTGGCCGCGGGCGCATCGCTGCCGCCGCTCGTGGTCGATGACGACGAAGCGGTTGCGCTCGCCGTCGGCCTGCGCACCGCCGCCCAGAGCGGCATCGCCGGCGTCGACGAGGCCTCGGTCCGCGCGCTGGCCAAAGTGGTGCAGGTGATGCCACCCCGGCTGCGGCGGCGCGTGGACGCCCTGCGGATGACGACCCTGTCGACCGCGCTCGGTCCTGGACCCTCCGCGGATGCCGGCATCCTCACCGCCCTCGCGCAGGCCTGCCGCGACGAGGAGCGCATCGAGTTCGCCTACGTCGCGCGGGACGGACAGGCGTCGACGAGGACCGTCGAACCGCACCGGCTGGTCTCGATCGAGCGTCGCTGGTACCTCGTCGCCTACGACCTGACCCGGTTCGACTGGCGCAGCTTCCGGCTCGACCGCATCGCCGACCCGAAGCCCACCGGTCACCGCTTCCGCCCGCGCACGCTCCCCGCGGAGGACGCGGCCGAGTACGTCCGCGCGTCGCTGCACACCGTCATCGAGCCGCTCATCGTCGAGGCGGTGATCGAGGCGCCGCACGACCGCGTGGTCGAAGTGCTGGGCCGCTGGGCGACGGTCGAGGACAACGGCGACGGGACCAGCGCCGTCCGCATCACCGCCGACAGCGCCGAGTGGGCGCTGTTCGGGCTCGCCGCCGTGGACGCGCCGTTCCGCATCTCCGGACCGGCGGAGGCGGTGCTCGCCGCCGCGGACTGGGGCGAGCGCTTCACCCGGTCTGCGGCCGCCCTGGGAATCGACGCCTCCGCCGGGATCGAGGTCCGCAGTCCCCAGTAGACTGGAGGGGATGACGACCGCAGCCCGCACCCCGAGCCCCGCCGACATCAAGAGGTGGCGACGCTACCTCGCCGACGAGCGTGCGGAGGCCGCGGTCTACCGCGATCTCGCCAGCCGTCGCGAGGGCGAGGAACGCGAGATCCTCCTGGCGCTGGCGGCGGCCGAACGTCGCCACGAACAGCACTGGGTCGAGCTGCTGGGCCCGCAGGCGGGCAAGCCCCTGCGCGGAGACGTGCGCACCAGGATGCTCGGCTGGCTCGCCCGCCGGTTCGGCTCGGTCTTCGTGCTGGCGCTCGCCCAGCGCGCAGAGGCCCGGTCCCCCTACGCGGACGACAACGACGCAACCCCGCAGATGGCCGCCGACGAGCAGGTCCACGAGGAGGTCGTGCGCGCCCTCGCCGCCCGCGGCCGGCAGCGGCTCTCCGGCACCTTCCGTGCCGCGGTCTTCGGCGCCAACGACGGCCTCGTCAGCAACCTCGCGCTGGTCCTCGGCATCAGCGCGAGCGGCGTCCCGACCCACGTCGTCCTGCTGACCGGCATCTCCGGGCTCCTCGCCGGGGCGCTCTCGATGGGCGCGGGCGAGTACGTGTCCGTGCGGTCGCAGCGCGAGCTGCTCGAGGCGACGACCCCGAACCCGGCCACCGGCTCCGCACTCCCCCACCTCGACGTGGATGCGAACGAGCTCACGCTGGTCTACCGCGCCCGCGGCATGTCGCCCGAGGACGCAGCGACCCACGCCCGCGAGGTTCTCTCCAGCCTTCAGGCGGTGACATCGCCCATCCCGATCCAGCCGAACGGCGAGGAGGACGAGCACGAAGCGATCGGCACCGGCTGGAGTGCGGCCGTCTCGAGCTTCTGCTTCTTCGCCTCGGGCGCGCTCATCCCGATCCTGCCGTTCCTCTTCGGCCTGACCGGGACCGTGGCCATCATCGTCTCGGCGCTGCTCGTCGGCATCGTGCTGCTCGGCACGGGCGCCGTCGTCGGCCTGCTGTCCGGCGCGTCCCCGCTCAAGCGCGCGGTGCGGCAGCTGCTGATCGGCTACGGCGCGGCGGCGGCCACGTACATCCTGGGTCTGCTGTTCGGCGCCACCGTCGGCTGATCGCGCGTCCTAGCGACGGCGGCCGGCGTCCGTCCCGTAGGTGATAGCGCCCACGAGCGGGATCAGCAGGAACCACAGCCAGCTGTACTGGTAGCCCCACGCCATCCCGGTGATGAAGAACAGGATCAGCGACACGAACGGGATGATCGAGACCGCGAGCAGGCCCCATCGGCTGGACGGCTCACGGCCCCCGCTGCCGCCCCAGCCGCGGGCGTCCGGCTGTGCCGGGTACGACTGCTGTGCCGGGTACGACTGCTGCGCCGCAGAAGGCGCGGCCGGCGGCTGCTGCTGCGTGTGCGCGTCGAGCTGGGGGCCGCCGGGCAGGTCCGCGAACAGCGGAGACAGGTCCCCCCGGGTGACGGCCGAGCGCGCCGCCGTCGTGCGCGACTGGACCTCCTCGGGGGTCAGCCGCCCCTGCGCGGCCTGCGCCTGCAGAGCCGCGACCGCGCGCTCCCGCTCGTCGTTGCTGAGGCGCAGGGACGCGCTCGAGGGATCGGTGAAGTCCGCCATAGACGTCAGTATGGCAGGCGGCTGCCCGCGTGCGTGGATGTCTCTATTGCTGGCATAGGAATGGCTCCCGCGTAGCGAAACACAGCCTCCCTTCGTCGTCATAGGTAGCGGGCCAGCGCGCCCGCTCCCTCGATCCACGACCTGGGAGGAGCCTTCATGACGGGCCGAACCACCGCGCTCTCGATCCGCTCGCGCCGCCGCCGGGCATTGGTGTTCGCAGCCGCCGGAGTGGTCGCGGGAGCCCTGACGGCGACGCTCCTGCTCCCCGAGTTCTTCTCGAACGCGACGCCGACGGCGGTGTCGACCACGTACAAGACGGCCACCAACGAGAAGACGGGATCGGTCGCCGCGTCGTCCGATGCACCCGGCGGAGAGAAGACGGGCACGGCCGAGCCGGGCGACTCCATCAAATGGGTGGCGAGCTATGCCAACAAGACGACGGCGAACGCGACCGTCGACTTCACCGACCTCCTGACGAGCTCGGGGAGTTACGTCGCCGGCTCGCTCCAGTTGCCTCCGAACCCGAATCCGAACGGCGCTCTCTCACCGCGGTACACGTCGAACGGGGGCAGCAGTTGGGTCACCGGCACGCCGCCGGCGAACGCCAACGGCGTGGGATTCACGGGCACGAGCGTCCCGTCCGGCACTCAGGCGCTCTCGCCCTCCTTCTCGGTCCCGCCTCCGACGACGCTCTCACTCGCGGGCGGCGATGTGTACAACATCGTGGTCCGGGGCGGCCAGGTCTACGGCGTTGCGCACCACAGTACGGGCGCCATCCTCTTCTGCGCGCAGCAAAACGGCACCATCTGCCCGGGCTGGCCGACGAACAGCAACTGGCAGACGTGGTCGGCGACGGCCGGGGCGGCCGTCGGCACCGGGACGAGCTGGACGGGAACCAGCGCCCAGCAGAACGGCACGTGGGTCAGCAACGACAAGATGTACTGGTTCGCCGGAGCATCGGACAGGAGCAGCCAGGGCGTCGCCTGCCTCGATCTCTCCCCCGCGACACCGACGAGCTGCGGATACACCGCGCTCACCGCGGCCTACACGATGCGCTCCGGGTATTCCGCGCAGATCGGCGGAACCGGCATCCCGGCATCCGACGGAAACTACTATGCGGCCGCCAGCAGTGGTGGCGCGCTCGTCCTCGCCTGCGTCTCCCCTGGCGGTATCCGCTGCACCAACATCACCCTCGGGACCGGATACACCAGCCCGAACTACTACGTCGCCGCCGCTTTCGGCGACTACGTGTTCGTGAGCGCCCAGCAGACGTTGGCGACTTCCTGGCAGACGTTCTGCTACGACGTACGCTCCCGCGCCGCCTGCACCATCTCCGGCGCCGTCGGCAACGCCTGGCCGGCAGCCTCCACCACGGCCACCGCCCTCGCGGGGACGCCGTTCGCCCCGACGCTGTCGACCTCTGGAACCGTGACCGGTGTGTGCAGCATCACCAACGGCTCGGGGACCACGTCACAGTGCTGGAGCCTTGCCGGCACCAAGTTGGCCGTCAACCCATACTCCGGCACGGGAGCCAACTACTCGGCGGGCGGGTTCCCCGCAGGCGAGGCCTTCCAGTCCGGCAGCAGAGTCTACGTCTCCAACGGCGGCCAGGTGATGTGCCGGGACTTCAGCGCATGGTCGGGGAGCGGTTCGGTACCGGCATGCAGCGGATTCACCAACGCCGCCAACGCACTCAATTACTCCGTACGACCGGCGAGGGAGCTCTCATCGGACTGCATGATCGCGACGGGCGACGCCGGCGTCATCACCTTCTTCCGCGCCTCCACCGGGGGGAGCTGCTCGTCGACCCCGCCCCAGGTGGTCACCGTCACGCCGGCGTCCTCGTACTGCGGGACCGGATCGGCGTCCTTCACGCGGTGGGGCGCGCTGACAACGCCTGGTCTCGTAACCTCCGCGTATACGAACACCCTGGTGACCCTCCGCGACCAGGACGACGCGATCATCCCCGGATATGACGGGGTTCGGCTCTCCGCCGGCGCCTCGCTGGACCTGGCGTCCGTACCGACCACCGTGAACACGATCCGAGCCTCGGTCACTGTCGAGGGCGTCTCCAGCGCTCCTGGTGTCACGGGCGGGCAGGTCTCCATCAGCTGGGTGGGCGATCCCGTTCAGATGTGCTTCCGCACCGTGGCGCCGGATGTCGCGTGCGACGCACCGGCGGCGACCGTGCTGTCGAACGTGGCCCGGGCGGTCACCACCTCGGCCGGCGGCAGCGACGCGCCGGGTGGTAACGCGACCGGCGCCGTCCGCTTCACCGTGCGGCCGGACGCTGCGCACTGTTCGCTCGCCCTGGCGAAGACGTCGAACACGCAGACCGCGAGACCAGGCGGCACCGTTTCCTACACGGTGACGGTGACGAACACGGGGTCGCATGCGTACGCGAACGCGGCGTTCTCCGACGACCTGACGGACGTGCTCCGGGACGCCGTTTTCAACGGCGACCAGGCTGCGAGCGTCGGTACGGTGCGCTATGCCCAGCCGGTCCTCTCGTGGAGCGGACCGCTGGCCCCCTCGCAGAGCGCCACGATCACGTACTCGGTGACGGTGAGCAATCCTGATCACGGCGACCGCCGCCTGCTCAACACCGTCGTCTCGCCGTCCCCCGGCTCGAACTGCGACGCCGACTCCACCGACACCGCCTGCACCTCCGACATATCGGTTGCCGTCGCCGACGTTCTCTGGCGCAAGGTCGACGCGACGGCGGCGGCCAACATCCTCACCGGCTCTGCGTGGTCGTTGACACCGGTCGACGGCACCGGCAAGCCCACTGGCGCGGACATCGCTGTGACGGACTGTGCCGTCGCCGACGCAGCCGACTGCACCGGGGCGGACATCGATCCGGTCGGAGGAGCATTTCAGCTCACGGGACTCGGGCCGGGCACGTACCGGCTCGTGGAGACGCGCGCTCCGGTCGGATTCCTCTTGAACCCGACGCCGATCCCGGTGACGATCACGGACGCAACGACCACTGTTCGACTCTCCGATATCGTCAACAAACAGCAG
>JAEWJG010000188.1 GCA_023386675.1 Actinomycetes bacterium | reverse complement strand
CCTTCGGCGGCGCCGCGCTCTGGGTGGGCTGGCTGGGCCTTGTTGTCGGCTCGGAGGGAGCCCTGGACGCCTACGCGCCACTCATGGCCGTCGGGGCGTTCGTCGCCTCCGCGACCGGCGTCCTCATGTGGATGCTCGTGGACGCGGTCCTCCTGCGTCGCCCGGCCCTCACCAGCGCGTTGTGGGGAGCGTTCGCCGGCCTGGTGTCGGTCACCGCCGCCTCGGGCGTGCTGACGCTCGGCTGGGCGATGCTGGTCGGCGCGCTGTCCGCGCTGGCGTGCGCGACCATGGTCGACCTCGCCGCCCGCGCCCGCTTCGGGCCGTCGCTGACGCTGTGCGTCGTCACGATCGTCGGCGGACTGGTCGGGCTGCTGTTCCCCGGCCTCTTCGCGACAGGGAGCGGGATGGTGGACAGCGGCAACTTCGACCTGTTCATCGCCCAGGGCGTCGCCGGGATGGCCGTGCTGCTGTACGCGACGACGGTGTCGCTGCTGCTCGCGCTGGCGCTGCGGTTCACTCTCGGGCTCACGCGCATCCGCTACGGTGGCGGACGTGGCCTCCCTGCGCAGCGTCCTGTCGTCTCTGAGCGCGATGCTGCGCCCGTCGAGCCGTCGGGCGGCACCCGCTGAACCGGCGCGCGCGGGCGGGGCGGCGCAGCAGGTCGACCCGCGGTCGCTCGGGCGCATCCGCACCTCGTACCAGCCGAAGCTCGACGGCGACGCCGACCCGGGCGAGATCGTCTGGACCTGGGTGCCCTACGAGGAGGCCGACGGCCGCGGAAAGGACCGCCCGGTGCTCGTCGTCGCGTCGGAGCCCGGCGGAACGGTCCTCGCGGTGGCGCTGACGAGCCAGGAGCATCCCGGACGCCAGGAGTACCTGTCGATCGGTTCGGGGGAGTGGGACGGGCGGCACCGGCCCAGCTTCGTGCGCCTGGACCGGGTCTTCCGCATCAGGCAGACCGGGCTGCGGCGCGAGGGTGCGGCCCTCGACGCCCGCCGGTACGAGACCGTGCGGCGAGCGCTCATCGCGCGCTACGGGTGGCGGTGATCGGCGCAGGATGGCCATGACGCGTCGTGCGCGGATGGCGCGGTGGGTGCCGTGGGCGCGGGGCGCGATCGCCGCGACCGCGATGCTCGCCCTGACCGCATGTGTGGGCGCGCCCACATCCGCGCCGTCGCACTCGTCATCGGCGGTCCCGCCTGCCACGGCGTCGTCCGGGACCCCCTCACCTGCGCCCACCGGGGAGCTGCAGCACATCGTCGTCATCGTCGACGAGAACAAGCCGGCACAGAGCATCCTCGGCAACCCGCAGGCGCCCTACCTGAACGCTCTCGCCGCCTCGGGAGCGGTCGCCACGGACTATTCGGCGGTGACGCATCCCAGCCTCCCGAACTACCTCGCGCTCACCAGCGGTACCACCGGCGGGATCACCAGCGACTGCAACCCGCCGGGCGGCTCCTGCCTGATCACCGGGCCGAACCTGGCCGAGAGGCTCGATGCGGCCGGACTGAGCTGGCGGATGTACGCGGAGGGGATGCCGCAACCCTGCACGGCGGCCAATGCGGGCAGATACGCGGTGAAGCACAACCCGTTCCTGCACTACCCGTCGGTCACGAGCGACCCGGCGTACTGCGCCGCGCACGACGTGCCGTACGGCATGCTCGCCGCCGACCTGTCCTCGGCCGCGTCCCTGCCTGCCTTCTCGTTCATCAGCCCGGACCTGTGCGACGACATGCACGACTGCTCCATCGCCACCGGAGACGCGTGGCTCGCGACGGCTGTGCCGGCGATCGTGTCGTCTCCCGCCTTCCGGTCCGGACGCTCGCTGCTGATCGTCACCTTCGACGAGGGCGACGCGGGAGACAACCGGGTCGCCTGCGTGTTCGCAGGACCGGCAGCGCGGGCCCACACGACCTCCGCCACGCCGTACGGCCACTACGCGCTGCTTCGGACGATCGAGGACGCATGGGGACTGGAGCCGCTGGGCGCCGACGCGCAGGCCGCGCCGATGGACCAACTGCTCTCGTCGCGGTGATCCGGCGTCGGTAGTTCCTCGCCAGAGGCGCGAACCCCCTCACCAGGCACCCGTCAGCTTCAACCCGATGAGGATGGACACGACGGCAAGCGCCACGTAGACGAGTCGCCACACGGGACGGGACGGTGACGGTGGCGGGTTCGCCCGGCGGCGTCTCCACAGCAGAGCCGTAGCCGCATACGTGAGCGCGAGCGCGCTCACACCGAGCACGAGCAGCCAGACGTTCATTCGTCATCGGCCGTTCGACTGCTCGACTGTGACTCCGCCTGCCGTCGCGTCTCGTCGCGGAGCGTGGCGCGACCGTCGCGGAGCTTCGACGTGCCTTGGACGATGAGGATGCCGCCGAGGGTGAGACCCATGATGACGAGGGCATGCCAGGGTGAACGGAACGCGACCAGAGCGAGAAGGTCCGTGCCAAGTGCCACGGACGCGACCGCGGCCCCGATCCCGACAAGGACTTTTCCGTCCCGGATCTCGCGCCTGGCGACACCGAGCAGCGGCGCCTCTCCCGTATCGGAGACCGCCGACGCATCGGAAGGGTGCCTGCCGGCGTGGCGGTGAATCACCGGTCGTTCCCGCGGTCAACCGTCGTCAGCTCCGCGTCGGGGTGTCGCTGGTGGTAGATGTAGCTCGCCCATCCGGCAACCGCGAGCAGACCGGAGCTGACCAACACCAACACGCGGGCGGCCCACAGCCGGTCCGGGAAGACCAGCAACCAGTTCAGGGCCGTCCAGACGGTCAAGATGATGGATTTCGCCAGTGCGCCGCTGCTGGAGTAGAGAACCCACCACGGGCGTTTCCGAGCAATGCTCACACGGGGGCCATACTCCCGTGACTCGCGATGCGCGTTCAGATGCTGACCGGCAGCCAGCTGTGCGGCGAGACCATCGGGGCCCGACATCGCGGCTGATCACCGCTCACGTCGAGGAGATGCGGTCGCGTCGCGTCTGCGCCGCCGCTCCACCGATGACTCGACCACGAACCCTGCTACCGCGGCGGCGACGAACAGGCCCCACAGCGTCCACGCAACGGGCGAGCCGCTCCGCAGGGCCCATATGATGAGCAGCCCTTGGCTGACCATGACAAGGATCAGGGTGCCGTACAGGACCATCCCGCGACGAGTGCGACGCTTGCCTTCCGGGGTGGACGGGTCAACGGTCATCAGTCGACCGATGAACCGGTACACCACGCCGTAGCGCGCGGACTCGCGACGGCGGTGTCGCGACGTGCCGGCGGCTCATGTTGCGCGTCCACGCGTCCGGATGAAGGGCGGGACGACCCGGCCCAGGACGGTCAACACCAGAGCAACGCCGACGACAACGACGAGCCATCCCAGGCCATCGGGCGGCGACGCGAGCAACCCGAGAACCAGAGCGCCCATCCCCGCCACCACAGCGGTCGCGATCTGGAGGTGACAGCATCCCGCCGTTTCGGCGGCGCGTGACGCTCATCGACGGCGGCCTCGTGCTGATCGTGCGTCGCACGCTTCCCGCAGCGCGTAGGTTGCGTCGCGCGCGCCCTCAATGCCGAAGGGCGCCACGATGGCGAAGACGCCGATGACCAGGAGGAGCGGCATGCCGTGATGGTACGCTCGCGCGCTCTCGAATCCGGTCTCCTCAAGCCGACTGGCGGCTCCGCACCGGTCGGGAGAAAGGTAGATGCGGCGCCACGCGGGCAGTCTCTACCATGCGCGTTGCCGAGCCTGCCTCAAACGGCGGCGACCGCTAGCGCGAGACGCCGGTGAAGAACCGTGTCGTCATTGACAGCTTCGCCGGAATCGCGGGGTTCATCCGGTGCAGGACCACCAGGAAGTCAGTGATGCCCCGGCGGGGAATGATGAGCGGACTCACCCCGGACTCCATTCGGATCGCCAGGATGCTCGGGTTGAGAAAGGGGGTTACCGCTGTGACCTCCGATACCGGGGCGACGCCGCGGCGCAACGGTGCGTACCAATGAAGCTCCGGACCGCGAACCTCCAACCGGTACGCGATCCGGAACAGCCCCAAGTAGGTGTTCAGCAGCAGAAGCGCGAACCAGACCACCATGAACACGGCCGTCAGAGGCGACCGGACGTGGAATGCGGCAAAGACACCTACCGCGAAGAGCACCGGCAGGATCAGCGCTCCAAGGAGCGTCCTCCTGTTCGACCAGGACGCGGTCACCGGCTTGGTCCCGACTCGCACCGCTTCACTGGAAGTCACAGGGGCTGTGCGGTCTTCAGGCTCCATCACAGTACGAACAGGAGTACGAGCGAGAGGCAGCCGACGATCGATGTTCCCAGCCCGATGCCAGCCTGCCGCCGTTGCTCCGGCTCGATGGACCGTGAGAGGCCGATGGACGATTGGACGAGGCCGATGACTCCGAGAACTGTCGCCGGGAGAGCGAGGACCACGAGGGCGACCCAGAGGAGCCAATTCAAGGCGTACACCGTGCCGCCGAGCAGGCCGAGGAAGATCGTCAGCACGGCCAGAATCGCCGAGACAACTCCGAGCACCAGACCGCGACGTGGCGCCGCACCTGGATCCTTCCGCGAGGCCGCGAGTGCCGGTGCGTAGAACGGCTGGGTCGGTGGCATGGAAGTTCCCCGGTATCCGGATGCCGGCGTCGTGGCTACGTGCGGCTCTGGGAGCGGCGCCGCGTACGGTGCTGTGTTCGCCGTCCACTCCGCACCGTTGTACCAACGCAGTTGTGGCGTACCGCTCGGGTCGGGGTACCAACCGGGGTCGGCCATGGTGGGCTCCTTCGGAAGAGGCTCGCCCACGTCGCGTGCGGGGCGCTGAGCAGACGTTATCGGATACCGGCGAGGGTCGGTAGCTTTCGTGATGCGGCCGCCTCCAACCTCGAGCGGTACCTCTGGCCTGTAAAGCGGGGCGTCTCCGAGATGGAGACGCCCCGCTGTCGTTGCCGCCGAGGGTTATCCAGCCGCGACAGTCCAGGCGCCGTCGGACTTGACGGTGATGACGGTGGGCCCGGCGAACATGGGCACCTTGCCGGAGTAGGGTCCGATGGTGTTCACGGCGAGGTTCGGCATAGCTCCGCCGTACTGGATGACCGCGAAGTTGGACTGGCCCTGGTTGTTGAACGTCCAGTTGCCTGCCGCACCGTTGTACTTGTACACCTGATCTCCGGTCGCTCCGCCGGGGAGTCCGAGCTCGGGTGCGGCACCGATCGGGCTGATGGTGATGTTCCACGCGCCGTCGGCTTTCACCTGGAGGTTCACGCCGCCGCCGCCGATGCCGTTCAGGCCGTACGCGGTGACACCGGCGTAGTTGCCGATCGTGTTCACCAGGAGGTCGCCGGTGGACTGGTTGGACGCGTCGAGGACGGAGAGGGCGAAGTTCGATGACCCCTGGTGGCTAGCGGTGACGACGCCGGCTTTCACACCGGCAGGAAGGGCGATGACGGAGTCGCCGGTTCCGGTCTGGTTCACCGGGGCGAATGTCCCGTACGTCTTGTCGTAGGCAGCGTTCGGGTCCGGCGGGGTCTGCGTCTTCGACGGTTCCGGCGACGGTGCCGCCGGGTTTGTTGCGGCCGCAGAGTTCGCTGCGACCGGTGCGTCAGCGACGGAAGCTGCTTTGCCGCCGCCGCCGTAGACCCCGGCGAAGATCATGCCGATGATGAGCGTTACCGCGCCGAGGACGGTTCCGCTGATCGGGATGCCGGACTTCGCGGGCTTCCGGACGAGACTGATGATGCCGAAGATGAGGGCGAGGATTCCGAGGAGAATCCCGAACCCAGCGACGGGGGTGAACGCGAAGACGACACCGACGATGCCGAGGACGAGTGCGGCGACAGCGAACCCGTTGCCGTTCTTTTTCGGCGGCTGCGGCGCACCGTATGGTGCCGGCGGAACCACTCCGGCTGGCGGCGGCGGGTACGCGCCGGCGGTCTGACCGGGCGCAGGAGGCGGCGGGTATGCTCCGGGCGCCTGCCCATGGGGCGGGGGCGGGGGCGTCGCGCCTGCGGCGGCTGGGACGATCCCATCGGTGCTGGGAGCCGGTGGCGGTGGGGGAGTGGGCTGCTGTGATTGGGGGACGTTCGGCTGCTGTGATTCGGGGGTACTCGGGTCACTCATGGTTGCGATCCTGTCAGAACACATAGGATCCAATCAGCCCCCACTAAGGGTGAGAAGCGCTGTCTACCTGTCGCTGAGCGAACGCGTGCTCAGGCGCCGGAGCGAGCGACGACGACGGCAAGCTCGGTGCGGGTGCGCACACCCCACTTGGCTCGGATCCCGGCGAGGGCGGACTTCACTGTGGTCTCCGCGACGAAGAACCGTTGAGCGAGTTCCGCGTCGGACGCCCCGTTGGTGACCCCGATCGCGTAGTCCCGTTCCCGGTCGGTGAGCATCCGCATCTTCTCGGTCGCGTCCCGTCGCGCGTCGGACGCATGAGAGTCCCGTACCCACGTGGTCAGCTGCTTCGCAGCGCGTGGGGAGAACGCGGAGTCCCCAGCTGCGACCTCACGGACGGCGTCGATGATCCGGCGCGGGTCTTCGTCTTTGAGCATGAACCCCGCGGCGCCCGCCGCGACCGCGTCGAGGACACGGCCGTCTTCGTCGAACGCGGTCATCATCAGGAACACCGGACCCGTAGCGGCGAGCTGCTCGACGACGGCGACCCCATCCATCCGCGCCATCCTCACGTCGCAGAGCACAACATCGGGGCGCAGGGCGGCGACGGCGGCCGCGACTTCGGTCCCGTCTGCGCATCGGCCGACGACGCGGATGTCTCTGGAGAGCTCGAGGAGCGCTGTGAGACCGTTCGCCGCCATCGTGTCGTCGTCCACGACCAGGACACTGATCGGTCGGCTGTCGGTCACGCGGGCGAGTCTACCGGGGAGAGCCGACGCGCTCATCGTCGACTACCGGTGCCTTCGCGGAGCCGAATGTGGTCACGCGGTCAATTGTGGCGCCCACGGCAGCCAGACGAGCACGGTGAAGGTCCCGTCAGGTGTCGGTCCGGCCTGAAACGACCCTCCGACGAGGCCGACCCGTTCGTTCATCCCGGCGAGGCCGTGACCGCCGCCGACCGAAGTGGGCGATGCCCCGGGGATGAGCCAGTTCGTCGCGGTGACGGTCAAGCCCGTGTCAGGACCACCGCGGACCTCGACCCGGATGCCAGCACCGGGAGCATGACGGCGCACGTTGGAGATCGACTCCTGCACGATCCGGTAGCAGGCGTGTGCGACGTGACGGTCGCACGATGTGGGGTCGTTGACGAGAACCTGCGCTCGAACATCGACACCGTCGTTCAGTGCCTCGTCGATGAGTGCGCCGATGTCAGCAAGGCCGGTACTGCTGCTATCGGGGGCGGCGGGGTTGCGGAGTGCGTGGACGACGTTCCGGAGGTCGTCGAGTGAGCTTTGCGCGGTCTCACGAACAGCACGCGCCGCGGCGGCGGCCCGGTCGTCGGTTCCGTCGACGGTCAGCTCGAGCGCTCCCGCGTGCAACGACAGGGAGCTGAGCCGCGCCGCGAGAGTGTCATGCAGCTCCCTGGCGAGCTCCTGCCGGTCACGCTCGCGTTCCACCTCGTGGTGAAGCACCGCGACGTTCCTGTGTGCTTCGACGGTGCCGCGGCGGGCGGCGTCACGTTCACGGCGCAGCTGGCGCGCGAACCCGTACCCGGCGAACGGAGCGACCGCGACCGCCGCCAGCACCGGCACCGACCAGAACAACGCCAACCGCGCCGGGGTACCCTCTGCAGGCGAGTTGACGAAGTCCGCGAGCAGGGACACGTGCGCGGCGATGTCCCAGCAGAAGGAGACGACAACGGCGGCGTACGTGCCAACGACGAGCGCCCACCGCACCCACCCGGTCAGAGCAGCTGTGACGGCAGCGCACGCGACCAGCGCCGGCAGGGACGTGGTGGGGAAGATCAGGGCACCACCGACGGCGAGCAGAGACACCAGCGCGGGGATTCGGTGACGCCACACCACCAGGACCGACACACCGATCATGACGAAGCCGCCCAGCGTGGCGAGCATCCGGATCGCCGCGGCGAAGGTCGAACCGCTCGCACCGTAATTCCCCGCGGCCGACATGGCGAACAGGGCACACGTCACCGCCAGGCCGATGGAGCCGACCAGCGCCCAGCGACGACGGGACGACGACGGCACGGACGGTGCGGGTGCGGCCGCCGACCAACTGCTCGTCGGAGGTGGGGTGAGGGTCATGCACTGATCGTAGAGGCGGGCTGCGACACCTCCCACCACCTTTCGGAGGGGTGCGAACCATCCTTTCGTGCGGCTCATCCTGACCGTTCCGACGTGTCGGTGATCGCACCGTCGGCAGTGTGCTGGTGAAGGCCGAACGTCGGCCCCGAGAACTTCCACGAGGAGGACACCATGTTCCGTCGCACCGCCACCACCGCCACCGCTCTCGCACTCATCACCGGCCTCGCCCTCACCGGCTGCTCTGCCGGTGGCGCCCCAGCCGGCGCGGGTTCCACCGCGAGCGGGTCGGCCGCGGCGGCCGCGCCGAAGACCGCCGGTCTGAACACGGCGGTGAGGGTCGGCTCGTTCGAGTACACCGTTACTGCCGACAGGGATGCCGGAACGACCGCCGGGGCCTCGCCGCTGACCAAGACCGCGCAGGGGACATTCATCGAGGTGGGCTTGACCGTCAAGAACGTCGGAAGCAGCTCCGCGACGTTCCTGTCCAACTACATCAAGCTCGTCGATACGACCGGCAAGACGTACGACGCGGACCCGACCGCGACCCTCTACGCCAGCCCGAACCAGTCCGCCTGGGTCGCCGCGATCAACCCGGGGAACGCGATCACCGGCCCGATTCTCTTCGACGTCCCCGCGGGAACCAACGCCGCGAGTGTGCAGGTGTCCGACAACGCGTTCACCAAGGGGGAGACGATCAACCTCCAGTGACGAACGCTGCGACCCGGGGG
>JAEWJG010000142.1 GCA_023386675.1 Actinomycetes bacterium | reverse complement strand
GGCTCAGCGGACGATCGTGTCGTCGCCGGGCGCGTCGACGGCAGCGCGGATGGCCGGGTCGAGAAGCAGGTCCACGCCGCGGCCGCGTTGCGAGCGGGGGCGGCGGGCCCAGAGGCGGGAGCGCTTGGAGGACAGGGCGAGCACCACGAGGATGTCCAGGGCGAGGCCGAGCAGGTTGTTCTTGAGCGAGATCTGGGGGCCGCCGTTGAAGAAGTCGATCGCCGAGAACACGATGATCAGCGAGCTGTACGACATCGCCGCGATCCGCGCCCAGTTGCTTCCGAAGAACACCAGGAGAGCGAGGAGGAAGTACAGCACGAGACCGGCGCCGAAGACGCCCATGACGATTCCCAGCACCAGGCTCACCGTTGCGTAATCGGTGCCGCTGACATGCTCCGCCGGGCTCAGCTGGGCGTCGACGAATCGGTTCCACTCGATCAGGTTCACCGCGATGTAGCCGACACCGGCGGCCACGCGCAGCATCATCAGCAGCACGCCCAGGGCGGTCGGCACCGGCCGTCGTTCGACGAGCGCAAGACGGCGTGCGTCCGCGTCCGCCGCGACCGACGCGCCCCGCGCGTCCACCTCGACGCGGGTGAGATCCACGATCGGGAGGTCGCCGTCCGTCTCGATGGTGTCACCGCCGCCGTTGCGCGAATGGTAGCCGGACGAGAAGTCGCGGATCACCATCACGTCGACGCCGATGTCCGCATCCACCAGGGTCGACACGATGTGATCCCGCTCGATGTCCGTATCGGCGTCGATCTTGTGCGTGATCTGCAGCGTGAACAACGAGAAGCCCACCGACCGATCGAAGGTCCCCGCCGCCAACCACTCCACGCGCCGTCCGCCGGGCAGCAGCCAGCCGTCCGGGCAGCGCCAGAAGCGGACGTGGTGGCGCTTGGCGGGGTTGCCCTTCACCTCCTGCTGGTACGCGACGTCCTGCTGTCGGCCGAACAGGAACAGCGGGCTCACCGGCGCTTCGTCGTAGCTGCGGCGCAGCAGCGTCGAGATGATGATCCGGCGACTGGATCGTGCCGTGACATCGTCGGCCCGCGTCCACCCGGCCGCACGCATCGCGTCGTCGAGCTGCGCCTCCGACCCCAGCAGGGCCAGGTTGATCGGGTCCCCGAGCAGGCCGTCGCTCGTCCTGGCGCGGCCGATGAAGTAGTCCGGCACGTAGATCTCGGTCAGGATGCGGTGCAGCCGTGGCAGCACGAGGTACGCCAGCACGATCCAGAAGACCACGAAGAAGAGGATGAGCAACCAGCCCCACTCGAAGCTCTCCGTGAGCACGAGCCAGGCCAGCCAGACCGCGCTGACGCCGCCGAACACGAAGAACGCGTAGTCCAGCACCGAGCTGACGGACGCGCGGCGGCGCGGCGCCGAACGGCTCTTCGGCACCTCGATCGGCTCCCCCGTCCGGGCCATGGCGCCATCCTAGAGCGCGGAGCCGCTCCGCCGTAGGGTGGGCGCATGACCGACATCCAGGACCGCGGCGCCGAGCTGCGCCGGCTCCACGAAGCACCCGAGCTCCTCCAGGTCGTCAACGTCTGGGACGCGATCAGCGCCCGCGTCGTCGCCGACCTGCCCGACACCCGCGCCCTCGCGACGGCCAGCCACTCGATCGCCGCGACCCTCGGATACGAGGACGGTGAGAACATCCCCCTCGATCTCATGCTCGACATGGTCGGCCGCGTCGTGAACGCGACCGACCTGCCGGTCAGCGCCGACCTCGAAGGCGGCTACGGCGACGCGGGCGAGACCATCCGCAAGGCGATCGGTGTCGGCGTGGTCGGCGCCAACCTCGAGGACCGGATGCGTCCTTTCGACGAGGCCGTCGCGTCCGTCCGGGATGCCGTCTCCGCGGCGGAAGCCGAAGGCGTGCCCTTCGCGCTGAACGCCCGCACCGACGTCTTCGTGCGCAACGCCTTCCCCACCGACGACGAGAAGATCGAGGAGGCGGTCCGCCGCGGCCGGGCGTTCCTCGACGTCGGAGCCACCTGCGTCTTCGTGCCGGGCAAGCTCGACGAGAGGACCGTGGAGCGGCTGGTCGGCGGCCTCGGCGAGCGCCGACTCAGCGTCATCGCCGTCCCGGGATCGCTGCCGCCCGCCCGCCTGCAGGAGCTCGGCGTTGCGCGCGTCTCATACGGCCCGTGGACGCAGCGCGTCGCCCTGACCGCCCTGCGCAACTCCGCCCTGGAGCTGTACGCGGGAGGCGCCCTGCCCGAGGGCACGCAACCACTCAACTGAGACGAGGCGCGCAGGCCCCGGCGTAGGGTGACCCCATGAGCGACTTCCGGGCGATCGTGATCGAGCAACAGGTCGACGGCGGGCGGATCACCGCTCACACCGCGGAGGTCCGGCGGGTGACCGACGCCTTCCTGATGCCCGGCGACGTGACGATCGCCGTGGAGTTCTCCGACCTCAACTACAAGGACGGCCTGGCGATCGGAGGGCGCCCAGGCGTCGCCCGCACGTCGCCGCTCATCCCCGGAATCGACATCGTCGGCACCGTGCAGGAATCCGCCGACCCGCGCTGGCGCATCGGGGACAGGGTGGTGCTCAACGGCGCGGGCGTGGGCGAATCGCACCACGGCGGCCTCGCAGAGAAGGCGCGGGTCGACGGGGACGCGCTGGTCCGCATCCCGGACTCCATCACGTCGGAGCAGGCGGCCGCCATCGGAACGGCCGGCTTCACCGCGATGCTCGCGGTGCTCGCGCTGGAGCGCAACGGGGTCGACCCGGCGGAAGTCGCGGAGAGCGGCAGCAGCGTCCTGGTGACGGGCGCGGCGGGCGGCGTCGGGTCGGTCGCCGTCGCCCTCCTGGCGAAACTGGGTTACCCGGTCACGGCATCGACCGGTCGCGTGGAAGAGGCGACCGACTACCTGACAGACCTCGGCGCGGGCACGGTCATCGACCGCTCCGAACTGGACTCGCCGGGCAAGCCCCTCCAGTCCCAGCGCTGGGCGGGCGCGGTCGACTCGGTCGGCAGCCAGACCCTCGCGACGGTGCTCGCGCAGACCCGCTACGGCGGCACGGTCGCGGCGTGCGGTCTGGCGCAGGGCCCGGACCTGCCCGCGACGGTGCTCCCGTTCATCCTGCGCGCCGTGACGCTGACCGGCATCAACTCGGTGGAGGCTTCCGCGGCGCTCCGCGAGACGGCGTGGCGACGGCTGGCGACCGACCTCGACGAGGAGGCGCTCGCGGCCATGACCCGCTTCGTCACGCTGGCGGAGGCGATCCCCGCGGCCGACGACATCCTGGCCGGGCGGCTGCGTGGTCGGACCGTCGTCGACGTGCGCGCCTGACCCGGTGGACCGATCGGTATGCTGACGCCATGATCGTCCTCGCCACCGTCGTGGTCACCCTCGCCGCGGCGCTCCACGTCGCCATCTTCTTCATGGAGAGCGTCGCCTGGACCCGGCCGTCCGTGTGGAAGGTGTTCCGGCTGCAGAGCCAGGAGGCCGCCGACACGACGCGGCCGCTCGCCTACAACCAGGGCTTCTATAACCTGTTCCTGGCCGTCGGGGCGGTCGTCGGGCTGATCCTGTACGGGGTCGGACAGCACGCAGCGGGACTCGCGCTCATCATCTTCTCCGCGGCCTGCATGCTGGCGGCCTCGATCGTCCTGGTCACGACGGGCCGCGGCTACATCCGCCCGGCACTCGTGCAGGGCATCCTGCCGCTGATCGGCCTGGCCCTGCTGCTCATCGGCCTGTACAACGGCGAGCGCTGAAGCGGCGTATCCTCCGGGCATGGCCATCGTCGCCAGCATCCTGATCGCCGCCGCGGCGGTCGTGCACCTCGTGTTCTTCGCGATGGAGAGCATGCTGTGGTCGGCGCCCGGGGTGTGGCGCCGCTTCGGGCTCGGCTCGCAGCGGGATGCGGACGTCGTGCGCCCGATGGCGTACAACCAGGGCTTCTACAACCTCTTCCTCGCGGGAGGCGCGGTCGTCGGGCTCGCCCTCTACTGGACGACGCTGCACGAGGTGGGCTTCGCGCTGATCTTCTTCTGCGGCGTCTGCATGGTTCTCGCGTCGCTGGTGCTCGTGACGAGCGGCCGCCGGTTCTGGGGCGCCGCATCGCTCCAGGGAGCGTTGCCCCTGGTGGGCCTCATCCTCTTCGTGATCGCGGAGAACGGGTAGCGCGGCGTCAGTCGATGACCCCGCCGTCGGGCGCGAGCTCGCTGCCGTCGACACGGAGCGCCTCGACCAGCCGCGCGGCGTGCGGGGTGGTGACGATGATGCGGGAGTACTCCTCGCCCTCGAGGTCGATCACCACGGCGGCGCGCTGCTTGCCCTTGATGAGCAGGAAGTCCTTGCCGCCGTGGAACTTCCAGGTGCCGATCGACAGGGTCAGGGGGACCGCCGCGCCGGGCGCCCGGATGCCGCGGATCCAGATCCACGGGTCCTCTGTGATGGCGACCGAGCGGATGCTGTCCCGCGGCACGACGAGGTCGTCGCGCTTGATGGCCAGCGCCTTCTCCGCCCGGGTGAGGTGGATCTCCAGGCGATCGGGGTGAACGTGCAGGTCGGCCATAGCTCTATCCTGCCAAGCCGACGGCCCCGGTGGGCCATAGGAACCTCACAAAGCGATCACGTTCACATTCGCGAAACGCTGCATGCGCCGCCATGTATCCTTCTCGTCGTGGCAACGCAGCGACGAACTCCGGGTTCGCAGACTTCACTTCGTGAAGCCAACCGAGCCCGCATCGTCGACGCCATCAAGAAGCACGGCGGTCTCACGCAGGTCGAGCTGGCGGGCGCGACGGGCCTCTCCCCCGCGACCGTCTCGAACATCGTCAAGGAGCTCTCGACCTCCGGCGTCCTGCATACGACGCAGAGCATCCGTTCCGGACGGCGCGCCCAGCACGTCACGCTGGCGCACGCGCTCGGACTCGTCGTCGGCGTCCACTTCTCCACGCGCCACCTGCGCGTCGCGCTCGCCGACGTGGCGCACACGGTCGTCGCCGAGAACCACATGCCGCTGGCCCGCGACCACCGCGCCGACAACGAGCTGGACAAGGTGTCCCTGCTGCTCAACGACATGCTGGACTCGGTGGACGCCTCCCACGACGACCTGCTCGCCGTCGGGCTCGCCGTGCCCGCTCCGATCGACCGCGCCAGCGGGACGATCGCGCGCAGCGGCATCATGCGCGGCTGGGACGGCGTGGTGATCGCCGAGTCGATGGAACGCCGGATCAAGCGGCCGGTGTTCATCGACAACTCGGCCAATCTGGCGGCGCTGGGCGAGTCGCGGTTCGGCGCCGGCCGGGGAAAGCGCAACACGATCACGCTCGATGTGGGCGACGGGATCGGCGCGGGCCTCATCCTGAACGGCCAGGTGTTCCGCGGCAACCACGGTGTCGCGGGTGAGTTCGGGCACACCACCATCCGCGAGAACGGACCGCTCTGCCGCTGCGGCAACCGCGGCTGCCTGGAGGCGCTGGCGGGCGGCCCGGCCATCCTGGACGAACTGCGCGACCACCTCGGCAGCCTGAAGCTCGGGGACGTGGTGATCCAGGCGATGGCCGGCGACGCGCGCTGCATCCGCGCGATCGCGGACGCGGGGCGGCACATCGGCGTGGCGACCGCCAACCTCTGCAACCTGCTGGACCCCGAGCGGGTCGTCGTCGGCGGGGAGCTGGCCCGCGCAGGCGAGCTGCTGCTCGGACCGATGCGTCACGCGGTCGAACGGTCGATCATCGTGAACCCGGACCTCATGCCGGACATCGTGCAGGGCCAGCTCGGGACGCGCGCCGCAGCTCTCGGAGCCGTCGCCTACGCCGTCGACTGCGTGTCGATCACCTCCGGCGGCGTCTCGTACTGAACGCGCTCTCATCCTGGCCCCCGAAGACGGGCGGGAACCGTTACCGAATCCGTTGGCTTCAAGTCTTGACGCCAAATCCTCCACCTGGCACACTCAACGCAGCCGCCAACGAAGGCGGTCCCGAATCGGAGGTTTTTCAATGAAGATCGCCACCAAGAGAGCGGTCATCGCATCGGCGACGATCCTGCTCACAGCCGTCACCCTCACAGCGTGTTCCAACGGCTCCGGAAACAGTTCGGGCAACGGCACGGCCAATGCGGCTAACGCTCAGATCGGCCTTCTCCTGCCCGACTCCGTCACGGCCCGCTACGAGGCCGCCGACAAGCCCTTCTTCGAGGCCAAGGTCAAGGAGCTGTGCTCCGGCTGCAAGGTCCTCTACGCGAACGCGGACGGCGACGCCAGCAAGCAGCAGCAGCAGGCGGAGTCGATGCTGACCCAGGGCGTCAAGGTCCTCGTCCTCGACCCGTTCGATGGTGAGGCGGCCGCCTCGATCGTCGGCGAGGCTAAGGCGAAGAACGTGCCCGTCATCTCGTACGACCGCCTGATCAACAGCAAGGACAGCGACTACTACATCTCGTTCGACAACGAGAAGGTCGGGAAGCTGCAGGGCCAGGCGCTGGTCGACAAGCTGAAGAAGGACGGCGTGGCCTCGGGCGCCGGCATCCTCATGGTCAACGGCTCGCCGACGGACAACAACGCCACCCTGTTCAAGAAGGGCGCCCACAGCGTCATCGACTCCAGCGGCTTCAAGGTGCTCGCCGAGTACGACACCCCAGGATGGGACCCGGCGAAGGCCCAGGACTGGGTGGCCGGCCAGGTCTCGCAGTTCAAGGACCAGATCAAGGGCGTCTACGCGGCGAACGACGGCACCGGCGGTGGCGCGATCGCGGCCATGAAGGCGGCCAACGTCAGCCCGCTGCCCCCGGTGACCGGTCAGGACGCTGAGCTCGCGGGCATCCAGCGCATCCTCGCCGGCGACCAGTACATGACGGTCTACAAGGCCCTCAAGCCGGAAGCCGAGAAGGCCGCAGAGCTCGCTGTCTCGCTGACCAAGGGCGACAAGCCGAAGGGCGACACCACGGTCAACACCGCCGGCGGCGCGTCGATCCAGTCGTTCCTGCTGACCCCGGTCGCGGTCACGACGGACAACATCGAGTCGACGGTCGTCAAGGACGAGTTCTACGGCTCCGACTCGGCGTCGAAGATCTGCACCGCCGACTACAAGGCCGCCTGCGACAAGTACGGCATCAAGTAATCCGCGAAGGACGAACCCGGCCCGGGTCGCGCGCATCCTCTGGGATGGCGCAGCCCGGGCCGGGTGGTTCCGCTCTAGCCTGAGAACAGGAAGCATGCAGCGCACAGCTCGAAGGAGAACGCCGTGACCATGGAATCCGCCATCGTGGACGAGGACCGGTCGACCCGCCGGCCCGTCCTCTCGCTCCGCGGGGTCTCGAAGGGATTCGGCGCCGTCCAAGCGCTTACCGACATCCACCTCGACGTCTACGCCGGGGAGGTCGTCGCCCTCGTCGGCGACAACGGCGCCGGAAAGTCGACGCTCGTCAAGATCCTCGCCGGGGTGCACCCGCAGGACTCCGGGACGATCGAGTTCGACGGCCAGGAGGTGAGCATCCCGTCGCCGGCCGCCTCGCGCGAGCTCGGCATCGCGACGGTGTTCCAGGACCTCGCCCTCTGCGACAACCTGGACGTCGTCTCGAACCTCTTCCTCGGCCGCGAGATCGCCAAGGGGACGCTCGACGAGGAGGAGATGGAGAAGCGCTCCTGGAGCCTCCTCCGCCAGCTCTCGGCGCGCATCCCGTCGGTCCGCATCGCCGTCGCGTCACTGTCCGGCGGACAGCGGCAGACCGTCGCGATCGCCCGCTCGCTCATCGGCGAGCCGCGCGTCGTGATCCTCGACGAGCCGACCGCCGCGCTCGGCGTCGCGCAGACCGCTGAGGTGCTCAACCTGATCGAGCGCCTGCGCGAGCGCGGGCTGGGCGTCATCCTGATCAGCCACAACATGGCCGACGTGCAGGCCGTCGCCGACCGGGTCGCGGTGCTGCGGCTCGGACGCAACAACGGCGACTTCCGGGTGCCGGACGTCAGCTACGAGGAGATCATCTCCGCCATCACCGGCGCCACGGACAACGTCGTCGTCCGCCGCGCCGAGCGGCTCATGGAAGCCGAAGAGACCCCGGAACGGAGCCCGGAAGCATGACCAAGGCAGACCAGCCCACCGGGGCGGCCGAGCGCATCGATGGCGAGTCGCCTGCGCAGGTCGCGAGCGACCTCCAGGATGAGCGGCTCATCCGGGACGAGGGGCTGCTGGGCGCGGTCCGCGCCTTCGGCCGCCGCGTCCGCGTCGGCGACCTCGGGTCGCTGCCGGTCGTCATCGGGCTCGTGGTGATCTGGGTCGTCTTCCAGATCCTGAACCCGAACTTCCTCAGCGCGAACAACCTCGTCAACCTCACCCTGCAGTGCGCTGCGATCGGCACGATCTCGATCGGCATCGTGCTGGTGCTGCTGCTCGGGCAGATCGACCTGTCGGTCGGCTCGGTCAGCGGTGTCGCGGCGGCCATCCTGGGCGTCGGCTTCACGCATCTGAACTGGCCGCTGTGGTTGACGGTCATCGTCGCGATCCTCGCGGGATCGGCGATCGGCCTGCTCTACGGCTTCCTGTTCACGCGGTTCGGCGTCCCGAGCTTCGTGATCACGCTGGCCGGTCTGCTCGGGTTCCTCGGCCTGCAGCTGTGGATCCTCGGTCCGAACAGCTCGATCAACATCCCGTACGACTCCTGGATCGTGCAGTTCGCACAGCAGTGGTTCCTTCCGCCGTGGGCGGCCTATGCGCTCGCGGTGATCGCGGCCGGCGGGATGTTCTACTCGGACTTCCGGCGCAACGTCCGCCGCCGGAGGGCCGGGCTGTCCGAGGGATCGATGACCATCGTTGCGGTGAAGGCGCTGCTGCTGCTCGTCGGGCTGTGCATCAGCGTCTGGTACCTGTCGACGGACCGCGGGACGGGAGCGATGTTCCTGTTCTTCGTCGTGCTCGTGGTGCTGATGAACTTCTTCCTGACCCGCACCCGCTGGGGCCGCTCGATCTTCGCGGTGGGCGGCTCGGTGGAGGCGGCCCGACGCGCCGGCATCAAGGTGAACCGGGTGTTCATCAGCGTGTTCGTGCTGACGGCGACGGTCGCGGCGGTCGGCGGCCTGCTCGCCGCGGCCCGCCTCGCGTCGGTGAGCGCGTCCTCCGGCGGAACGGACACCAACCTGAACGCGATCGCGGCGGCGGTGATCGGCGGCACGAGCCTCTTCGGCGGACGCGGTTCGGCGTGGTCTGCGCTGCTCGGCATCCTGGTCATCCAGTCGATCTCGAACGGCCTGACGCTGATGAACCTCGACTCGTCGTACCGGTTCATGATCACCGGCGCGGTGCTGCTGCTCGCGGTCATCATCGACTCGCTGTCGCGGCGGTCGCGCGAGTCGCACGGCCAAGCGTAGGCGGCGGTCCCGCACGACAGGCGGGCGTGGGAGAGTGGTGGGGTGACCCGGACCACCACCTTCCGCGCCCGCCTTCTGCGTTCGGGCGCCGAGCCGCAGACGGTCACGGTGCGGTCGTCGTCGGATGCCCCGCCGCGGACCCTTCGCCGCGCGGCCGGCGGCGGCGGGACGCTGAACTTCGACGTCTACGCACTGCTGGACGCGGACGGCTGGCCGGCGTCGGCCACCTACACGTACGTCGAGTCGCTCTCCCGGGAGCCTGCGGCGCCCGACGCGTGACCCGCGCGCCTCTCCCCCCGCTCCGCCCCTCCTCCCCGCCCATCGCGTGAAGTGCAGCTTGTTGCGCAGTGCGACGGCGTGTCGACCGCAAGAAGCTGCACTTCGCGGGGTGGGGAGGCGGGGTGGGGAGGCGGGGGGGGTTAGGCGGGGGTGGCGGAGGTGGCGGCGCGGGCTGCGGCGGGGAGCGCATCCAGGATGCGGGAGACGGCCACGTCGTCGTGGGCGGCGGTGACGAACCACGCCTCGAAGACGCTCGGCGGCAGCGAGACGCCCGCGTCGAGCATCGCGTGGAAGAAGGCCCGGTAGCGGAACGCCTCCTGCCGCTGCACCTCGGCGTACGTCTTCGGAGCCTCGGCGAAGTCACCGAACACGAAGCTGAACAGGTTGCCTGCGTGCTGGACGCGGTGGGCGACGCCCTCGGCGGTCAGCGCGTCCGACACCGCGGTGGAGATCGTGCCGGCCACCGCATCCAGCCGCTCGTAGACGGCCGCGTCGGCGTGCGCCAGGGTCGCGAGGCCCGCGGCGACAGCGACCGGGTTCCCCGACAACGTGCCCGCCTGGTAGACCGGCCCGGCCGGGGCCAGGAAGTCCATGATCTCGGCACGTCCGCCGAGTGCCGCCAGCGGCATCCCGCCGCCGATGACTTTGCCGAAGGTGACGAGGTCGGGCGTGTAACCGCGGTCGAGTCCCCAGTAGCCGGCCTCGCTGACGCGGAAACCGGTCAGCACCTCGTCGAGGATGACGAGAGCGCCGAACTCGTGCGCGATCTCGGTGAGCGCAGCGTTGAAGCCGGGCTCCGGCGGGACGACGCCCATGTTCGCGGCGGCGGCCTCCGTGATGACGGCGGCGATGTCCGGGCCCTGCGCCTCGAAGACGGCGCGGACGGCGTCCAGGTCGTTGTACGGCAGCACGATGGTCTGCGCGGCCGTCGCCTCGGTCACGCCGGCCGAGCCGGGAAGCGCGAGGGTTGCGAGACCGGAGCCCGCCTGCGCGAGGAGGCCGTCCGAGTGGCCGTGATAGTGGCCGGCGAACTTGATGAGCAGCGGGCGGCCCGTGAAACCGCGGGCCAGGCGGATCGCGCTCATCGTCGCCTCGGTGCCGGTGGACACCAGCCGCAGCTTCTCGACGAACGGAACGCGGCCGATCACAGCCTCCGCGAGCTCCGTCTCCGCCGGGGTGGACGCGCCGAACGACAGGCCGCGCGCGGCCGCCTGCTGCACGGCCTCCACGACGGCGGGATGCGCGTGGCCCAGGATGGCCGGACCCCACGACGCGACGAGGTCGACGTACTCTCGCCCCTCGGCGTCGGTGACGTACGGTCCGCGGGCGGACACCAGGAAGCGCGGGGTGCCGCCGACCGAGCCGAAGGCGCGGACCGGCGAGTTTACCCCGCCGGGGATGACGCGCTGTGCGCGCTCGAACTGGGCCTGGTTCACGTCGGTCATCGCAGCCACCCCGCCACCTCGGTCGCCCAGTAGGTCATGATCGCATCGGCCCCCGCGCGCTTGGCGCCGACCAGCGTCTCCTCGATGATGCGGTTGCGGTCGATCCAGCCGTTCGCGGCCGCCGCCTCCACCATCGCGTACTCGCCAGACACCTGGTACGCCCAGACCGGCACGTCACTGATCGCGGCGACATCGCTGAGCACGTCGAGGTAGCTGAGCGCGGGCTTCACCATCAGGATGTCGGCACCCTCCTCGAGGTCGAGACGCGCCTCGCGCAGACCCTCGCGGCGGTTGGCCGGGTCCTGCTGGTACGCGCGGCGGTCGCCCGAGAGCTGCGAGTCGACGGCCTCGCGGAAGGGGCCGTAGAAGCCGGAGGCGTACTTGGCCGCGTAGGCGAGGATCACGACGTCGGAGTGCCCGGCGTCGTCGAGCGCCTCGCGGACCGCGGCGACCTGGCCGTCCATCATGCCGCTGAGGCCGAGCAGCTGCGAGCCTGCTTCGGCCTGGGCGACCGCCATGTCGCGGTAGCGGAGAAGGGTGGCGTCGTTGTCGACGTGACCCTGCGCATCCAGCACGCCGCAGTGTCCGTGGTCGGTGAACTCGTCCAGGCACAGGTCGGTCTGCACGACCAGCGCGTCGCCGACCTCGTCCGCCAGCACACGCGTAGCGACGTTGAGGATGCCGTCCGGGTCGGTCGCGGCCGAGCCGACCGCGTCCCGGGTCTCGGGGACGCCGAACAGCATCAGCCCACCGACGCCGGCCTCCGCTGCCTCGTTCGCCACCCGCTTCAGCGAGTCCAGGCTGTGCTGCGAGACGCCGGGCATCGAGCCGATCGGGACGGGCTCGGAGGCGCCCTCGCGCACGAACAGCGGGAGGATCAGCTCAGCGGGGTGGAGGCGGGTCTCGGCGACCAGCCGGCGCATCGCCGGGGTCTGCCGCAGCCGTCGGGGGCGGATGACGGGGTGCAGTTCACTCACTCGCAGCAGCCTACGCCGGGATCGCTGAGCGGTTTCCGAACGCTAGTCGTCCTGCGAAGAGCGCGCGACGGCGACCTGCACGACCGCGTCGATGAGGGAGGCGGCGGTGCGCTCGGACGCGATCACGTCCACGCGGAGGCCGAAGGCGCGCGCGTCGCGGGCGGTCTGCGGTCCGATGGCGGCGATGATCGTCGACTCGGGCACGGGGCCGAGCTGCTCCTGCACCTGCTCGGCGACCGATCCGGAGGTGACGAGGATGGCCTGGAAGAGACCGTCGCGGACATCCGTAACGACACTCTCGGGAACCGGGACGCCGACCGTGCGGTACGCGACCACCGACTCCACCTCGTGCCCGATGCGGCGCAGGCCCTCGGTGAGCAGCGGCTTGGCGATCTCGGAGCGGAGCGTCAGGACGCGCAGCGGGAAGGCGCCCTGCGTTGCGGCCTCCCACTCGGCGAGCAGCCCGCGCGCGGAATTGTCCTCCGACGGCACGAGGTCGACGTGGTAGCCGGCCGCGGCCAGAGCGGCGGCAGTCGTCTCGCCGACCGCGGCGACGCGGGTGGTCGGCGGGACGACGGCGCGCTGGGCGCTGAGCACGTCCACCGTCGTGGCGCTGGTAACCGTCATCCAATCGAAGTCGCCGTTCGCGAGGCGCGCCAGCGCGGCTTCCAGCGCCGGGGCGTCGGCGGTGGGGGCGAAGTTGATCATCGCGGCGACGACCGGGGACGCGCCCTTGGAGCGAAGGTCGGCGGCGACGGAGTCGCCCCACGGGCCGCCGCGCGGCACCAGCACCCGCCAGCCGGCGAGCGGTTTCGGGGTCGGCGCCGTGTTCGTCATCGGGTGCTCCCCAGCGGCGCGAGGTCGGCCGCGCCGGCCTCCAGCAGCTCCGCCACCACGCGGGCGCCAACGTCCTGCGCGGCCTCCTCCAGGTGGGCGGCGCTCAGCGAGTCCGGGGTGGCGGCGTGGGAGGCGGTCAGCTGCGCCGTGCCGTCAGGGCGGTACACGGTCGCGGTGAGGAACAGCAGGCCGTCGTCGACCAGCGCGGTCGCGCCGATCGGTGCGGCGCATCCGGCCTCGAGTCCCGCGAGCACCACGCGCTCGGCGACGACCGACGCGTGGCTGGTCACGTGATCGACGGCCGACAGCGCACGGGCGATGGGACCGCGTCCCTTCTCGTCGCCGGCCCGCACCTCGAGCGCCAGCGCGCCCTGTCCCGGGGCGGTCGGCATGAGCGAGAGGGCGAAGTAGTCGGTCACGGCGTCCAGGCGGCCGAGGCGCGTGAGGCCGGCCGCTGCCAGGACCACCGCGTCCAGCTCGCCGTCGGCGACCTTGCCGAGCCGGGTGTCGACGTTGCCGCGCAGGTCCATGACGTCGAGGTCGGGACGCTGCGCTTTCAGCTGCGCGACGCGGCGCGGGGAGCCGGTGCCGACGCGTGCGCCCTCGGGCAGTGCGTCGAGCGTGAGCCCGTCGCGGGCGCACAGGGTGTCGCGGGCGTCGGCCCGCTTCGGGACGGCGCCGACCACGAGCCCGGGAGCGGGCGCGGTCGGGAGGTCCTTGAGCGAGTGCACGACCAGGTCGACCTCGCCGGCCCGCAGCGCATCGCGCAGGGCCGTCGCGAAGACACCGGTGCCGCCGAGCTGCGCCAGGGACTCGCGGGACGTGTCGCCGTGCGTGGTGACCGTGACGAGCTCGACATCCAGACCGGTCGCGCGGGCGATCGACTGCGCGACCGCCGTGGTCTGCGCCACGGCCAGGGCGCTCCCGCGCGTGCCGATGCGCAGCACGCCGTCGCGACGCTCCGAAGCGCCGTCGACTCTCGTCACGGTCCCGGTCACGGCGCCAGTCCCGCCGCTGCGGGCTTGAAGCCGAGGCGGACGTTCTCGCAGCACCCCGGACGGCACACGTCGTACCAGGGGCCGATCGAGGTGACCGCCGGACGCTGATCCACCGGGACGCCGTCGCGGCGCTCCAGCACCAGGTCGACGAGACCCTTCACGAAGGTCGCGTGGGTGCCGGGGGTCGGGACGCGGACGGCGACCAGGCCGTTCTCGTCGCTGGTCTCCATCGCCTCGTTGTCGAGGTCCCAGAGCACCTCCATGTGGTCGCTCATGAATCCGAGCGGCACGATGACGACGGCCTTGACGCCCAGCGCGGGCAGCTCGGCGATGCGGTCGTTGATGTCGGGCTCCAGCCACGGCATCGACGGAGGGCCGGAGCGGGACTGGTAGACGAGATCCCACTCGACGGTGCCGCCGGTCGCGGCGTGCGAGACGACCTCGGCGACGGCGAGGTGCTGGGCGGCATACGCTCCGCCCTCGCCGAACCCGCGCTCGGCCGGGCCGGACTTGGCGGCATCCGACGACGGGATGGAGTGCGTCGAGAAGAGGATGCGCACCTCCTTCGCCGGGTCGAGGCCGGGCAGCTTCTCCTGCAGCTCGTCGATGGCGTTCTTCACGCCCTCGATGAACGGCTCGACGAAGCCCGGGTGGTCGAAGAACTGACGCACCTTGTCGATCTCGATGCGGCCGAGGAGGCCGGTGGACTCGAGGGCCGCGGCGTAGTCCTCGCGGTACTGGCGGCAGCTCGAGTACGACGAGTAGGCGCTGGTGGCGATGGCGATCAGCTTGGTGAAGCCCCGCTCGTCGGCCTCGTGCAGTGCGTCGGCGAGGTACGGGTCCCAGTTGCGGTTGCCCCACAGCACGGGCAGGTCGATGTCGCGCGAGGCGAGCTCCGCCTCCAGCGCCGCCTTCAGCTCGCGGTTCTGGTCGTTGATCGGGCTGACGCCGCCGAAGTGGCGGTAGTGGTGGGCCACCTCCTCCAGCCGCTCCTCGGGGATGCCGCGCCCGCGCGTGACATTGCGGAGGAACGGGATGACGTCGTCCTGACCCTCGGGGCCGCCGAAGCCGGCGAGCAGGATCGCGTCGTAGGCGACCGGCTCGGTCACGTGCTCGGGGCCGGAGGCCGCCGCCGGGGTCGCCCCCAGCACGCGCTGCTCGACCTGCGCGTCCGTCACTGCAGAACCTCCACGAGCTCGGCGGCCGTGATGCGACGGCCGGTGAAGAACGGGACCTCTTCGCGCACGTGGCGGCGCGCCTCGGTGTAGCGCAGCTCGCGCATCATGTCGACGAGGTCGGTCAGTTCGTCCGCCTCCATCGGGAGGATCCACTCGTAGTCGCCGAGCGCGAACGACGCGACCGTGTTGGCGAGGACGTCACGGAACGCGGCGCCCTTGCGGCCGTGCTCAGCCAGCATCTTGCCGCGGTCCTCGTCCGGGAGCAGGTACCACTCGTAGCTGCGGACGAAGGGATACACGCACAGCCAGTTGCGCGCCTCCTTGCCGCGGAGGAAGCCGGGGACATGGGCCTTGTTGAATTCCGCGTCCCGGTGCACGCCCATGGCGTTCCAGGTCGGGAGGAGCGACTTCAGCAGCCGGGTGCGTCGCAGCTGGCGCAGGCCCCACTGCAGCGTCTCGGCCTCGGGGCCGTGCAGCCAGATCATGACGTCGGCGTCGGCGCGCAGGCCGGAGACGTCGTACAGGCCACGGGTGGTCACACCCTGCAGCTCGATGTCGGCGATCACGCCGTCCAGCTCCTGCACGGCCTTGGGCACGTCGGTGCCGTCGAGGTCGTCGGGACGGGCGGGGTCGCGGCGCAGGACGGCCCAGAGCGTGAAGCCGGAGGGGGTGTCGTTGGGGGTTTCGGGGGCGGACGACTCTGCCGGAGCGGCAGCCGGGGTACTCATACCCACAGTCTCCCTCGCAAACCTGGGAAGGCCAAAAACGGAGGGCGGCTCACCGGCGGACGAGGCTCACGACGCCCCACACGATCCCGGCCACGGCCACAGCGGCTCCTGCGGCGATGCCGGCCAGCGCGACCGGGTTCTCCCTGCGGAGCCGCTGGATGCGCTCGCTCGCTCGCGCGGGCACGTTCAGCTTGTACTGGATGGCGTCCACGGTCGCGGCGAGGTCCGCCCGCGCCCGCTCGACGTCGCTGCGGTCAGTTGTCATACTTCCCCAGTCCCTTCAGCGCGTCGGCGTCTTCCTTGATGCTGTCGATGGTCTGCGACGGCGCGACGCCGTCCATCTTCTTGAACGAGCGGACGCCGACGAGCGCCAGGACGACCGCGATGATCACGAGCGCGCCGAACACGATCAGCGCCGCCACCCACGCCGGCAGTGCGACCGCGATGCCCAGGATGGCAGCGGCGATCAGCACGCCGAACGCATAGAACGCGAGGAGCGCCGCGCCGACGAGCAGCCCTATGCCGACCCCGGCATACTTCGCCTTCTCGGCGAATTCGGCCTTGAGGTGGTTCAGCTCGGCCTTGAGGAGGCCGACGACGAGCTTCGGCAGGTCGGAGACCAGCTGTCCCAGGGACTGGGTGCGCGTGCTCACGGTGCGTTCGCGGTCAGTCATGGCGTCTCCCCTCGTCGCTTCTGCACAGTACCCCCGTCAGGCGGTGGTGTTGCTGCGGCCCTGCGCGGAGGCGACGGGAGGCGCCTGATACGGCGCCTTCGACTCACGGCGCCGGTCGTTCGCCTTGACCACGAGCTTCTTGACGGTGATGTAGGCGGTCTCCGGGAACTCGCCCACCTTGTCGGCCACGAAGTCCTGCGCGTTGTGCACCTGCTTCTGCACCGTCGGCGACTCCCAGACCTTCGCGGCCGCGGCCTTGATCTGCTCGTAGCGCTCGCGTCCCGCTCGGGCGCCGAGCACGAAGCCCACCGCCGCTCCGGTGACGAAGAGGATCTTGCCGCGCATCGCGCCTCCCAGTGTCTCGATCGGTCCGTGTATCGGTCAGTCGGTCTGCGGGTCGTCCGCCGCGAGGGCGTCCGTGAGGCCCTTCCATCGGACACCACGCACGCGCTCTGCGGTGCGCCGCGCATCCGGGATGACGGAGGCGAGGCCCGTACCGGTCAGCCAGGACCCGGTGACCTCGAGACCCTCGACGCCGTCGACCTCGGAGCGGACGCGCTCGATGCGTTCCCGCTGCCCCACTGTCGCATAAGGCAGGGCGTTCGTCCAGGGGGTGCGCGCGAATGCGGTCACCGCGGATTCCGCGATCGGAATATTGAGCAAGCGGGAGGCGTCGGCGATGGCCTGGGCCCGCAGTTCGGCGTCTCCGAGGGCGATCGTCTCGGCCGGGCGGCCGGCCCGGCCGTACGAGAGGCGCACCACGTGGCGACCCGCGCCGGCGGCTTCGGCGACCCACGCCCACTTGGCGCTGGAATGGGTCATCGCCTTGGCGCGGACGTCGGAGCCGGGCACATCCGCGACCAGCACGCCTGTGCCGACCGGCGTGGAGGCGAGGCGGTCGTCCTCCACGACCAGCGTGACCAGCTCGACGCTGGACGCGGCGGGCCAGTCCAGCGCGGAGAGCACGCCGAGGCCGAGGGAGGCGAGAAGCGGCAGGGTGGAATCGGCCGGTGCGGCGACCGCGAGCACGTCGGCCACCGACTCGTCGCCGTCGGCGGTCCGGACGATCCAGCGGCCGGGCCGCTCCTCCTCGCCGCCCTCGTCGTTGCGCGGGCTCCACTGCTCGATCGCCACGATGGTGCTCCCGGTGCGGATCACGCCGCCGCGCGCCTCGACATCGGCGGCGAGCGCCTGCGGCAACCGCCACATCCCGCCGCGGATTCCGCCGACCGCACTCCCCGCCTTGGACGCCGACCGCAGCTCGCCGACCGCGCCGGAGAGCGAACCGAGCCGCGTCAGGGCGGCGTTGAGGCCCGGGGCGACGACATCCACATCCAAGTCGTCGGGCGACGCCGAGTAGACACCGGTCGCGACCGGCGCGACGAGCAGCTCGAGCACCTTCGTGCCCATGCGCTTGCGCACGAGCGCGCCGAGGCTCCGCTCCTGCCCGATCTTCAGAACCGGGAGGAGGCGGTCGAGGTACGCGCGGAACGCGCCGCCTGCGCCGATCGCGGCCACCACATCCGACGCCAACGGCGAGCTCGGGATGCCGAGCAGGCCGGCCTTCGGCAGCGGCACGGACGTCGAGCCGTGCCGCACCCAGGCACCGGAGGGATTCGGCTGCACCACGTCGTCATCCAGCCCGAGATCGTGGAGCAGTTCGGCGACGTGGCCGCCGCGGGTGGCGAAGCTCTCGGCGCCGACGTCGACGACGATCCCGCCGAGCCGGGCCGAGCGGATGCTGCCTCCGAGTGTCGACGCGGATTCGAGGACGGTCACGCGCATACCGACCTTCGCGCACTCGCGAGC
>JAEWJG010000103.1 GCA_023386675.1 Actinomycetes bacterium | reverse complement strand
TCGGCGGGCGTCGGGCTCTGCGGCTGAACCGGACGGCGGGGAATCCGGTGACGCCACCCGCGGTTGCCGACAGCATGACGACAATCGGACTCATCGGTTCAGGACACATCGGATCCCAGCTCGCGCGTCTCGCGGTCGCGCGCGGCTACGACGTGGTCCTCAGCAACTCCCGCCGCCCCGAGACACTGCAGAGTCTCGTCGACGAGCTCGGTCCCCGCGCCCGTGCGGCGACCCCCGCCGAGGCGGCGGCCGCGGGCGACATCGTCGTGGTGACCACCCCGCTCGCCGCCGAGGCGACGCTCCCGGTGGAGGAGCTCGCGGGCAAGATCGTGATCGACACCAACAACTACTACCCGCACCGCGACGGCCACATCGCGGAGCTGGACGACGAGGCGACGACCGTCGCCGAGCGCCTGCAGAAGGTGCTGCCGACCTCCAAGGTCGTGAAGGCGTTCAACCACATCGGCGCCCGTGAGCTCACCAGCCAGAGCGAGCCCGCCGGGACCGAGGGCCGTCGCGCCCTCATCGTCGCCGGCGACGATGCCGCTGCGCGCGAGCGCGTCGCGGCGCTGATCGACGAGTTCGGCTTCGACCCGGTGGACATCGGGGAGCTCGCCGAGGGATGGCGCGCCCAGCGCGACACCCCGGCCTACGTGAAGCGCTTCGACGCGGCGGGACTGCGTCAGGCGCTGGCGGCGGCGAAGCGCTACCGCGACATGTGAGGGGACGCTGCGGCGGTGGGGCTCAGGCGGCCGACTCGGCCGGCAGCAGCTCCACCGTCACCGCGGCGTCGTCGGCCTCCGCGGCTGCGCGCGAGCTGAGGTAGCTGCCGCTGACGAAGGCGATCAGTCCGAAGACGAGCGCCACGACGAGGTCGGCCCACTCCGAGGGCGAGAGGTGCTGAAGCAGGCCACCCGAGACCTCGCGGGCGTCACCCGCGCCTGGTGCCAGGAGCAGCCCAAGCGCCAGCGCGCAGACGGCGGCGGAGAACCCGAGAATGTACCAGGCGATTTCTTTCACATACCTAGCAAACGCCGGTCTGACGAGCGGCTGTAGAGGGTTGTGCGACGCGTCCTGCCCGTGTTATATGCCGGTCCCATGGACATCCCTCTGTACAAGAGCATGCGAACGCAACAGAATGACGTTACATGAGCAGCCCTCATGTAATCCGTACGCCGGACCAGCGGCTCCGGATCTTCGTCTCCTCCACGCTGCAGGAGCTCGCCGCCGAGCGCCGGGCCGCGCGCACCGCCATCGAGCGCCTCCACCTCGCGCCGGTGATGTTCGAGCTGGGCGCGCGTCCCCATCCTCCGCGAGAGCTCTACCGGGCCTATCTGGAGCAGAGCGACGTCTTCGTCGGCCTCTACTGGGAGCGCTACGGCTGGACCGCCCCGGATGAGGAGGTGTCCGGGCTGGAAGACGAGTACAACCTCTGCCCGCCCGAGCTCCCCCGCCTCCTCTACGTCAAGAGCCCCGCGGACAAGCGCGAGCCGAAGCTCGCCACTCTGCTCGCCCGCATCCGGGACGACGACCGCGCGGCCTACAAGTACTTCGAGACGCCGAAGGAGCTCGCGCAGCTCATCGAGAACGACCTCGCGACGCTCCTCGCCGAGCGCTTCGACATGAGCCGGGCGGCGGTGACCGCGGACGTCGCGAGCGATGCCGACCGCGTGGTCGACCCGGTGCGCCTGCCCGTGCCGCTGACCGGGCTGGTCGGACGCGACGCCGACATCGCGGCGATCGTCGACCGGCTGCGCAACGGCAGCCGGTTCGTCACGCTCGCGGGGCCTGGCGGCATCGGAAAGAGCCGGCTCGCCATCGCCGCGGCGCGTGCCGCCGCTCAGGACTTCGAGGACGGCGCCGTCTTCGTCGACCTCTCGGCCGTGCACGACCCGCAGCGGGTGCCCAACCGCATCGCGCAGGCGCTCGGCGTGCGGGACACCGGCGACGCGCCGATCCTGGACAACCTGGTCACCGCGCTGCGCGACCGCCGCATCCTGCTCGTGCTCGACAACTTCGAGCAGGTGCTGGACGCGGCCACGCTGCTGACCGGCCTGCTGGCGGCTGCCCCCGGCCTCGCCATCCTGGTGACCAGCCGTTCCCTCCTCCGCGTGAGCGCGGAACAGAGCTACGAGGTCGGGCCGCTGGCGGAGGACTCGGCGGTCAGTCTGTTCGTCGAGCGGGCCCATGCGGTCAAGCCGGACTTCGAGATCACACCGGAGAACCAGGATGCGGTCGCCCGCGTCTGCGCCGCCCTCGACGGCGCCCCTCTGGCGATCGAGCTCGCCGCCGCACGCATCCGGGTGCTCTCCCCCGCCGAACTCCTCGACCGGCTCGACCGCCGGCTCTCCGTACTGGTCGGCGGCTCGCGCGACCTGCCGGAACGGCAGCAGACGATCCGCCGCACCATCGAGTGGAGCACGCAACTCCTCTCGCCCGAACAGCGCAGGCTGCTGGCCCGCCTGGGCGTCTTCGAGGGCGGCTTCACGCTGGAGGCGGCGGAGTCCGTCGGCGACGGCGACGGGATGGACGTGCTCAGCGAGCTCGCGGTGCTGATCGACTCCAGCCTGGTGTCCCAGCACGACAGCGACGACCGCCCGCGCTTCACGATGCAGGCGATCGTCCGCGAGTACGCGCGCGAGCAGCTGGCGACCGACGGCGAGCTGGACAGCGCGCGTGAGGCGCACGCACGCTACTTCATCGACCTCGGGGCGCGGGCACGCCTGCCGCTCAAGGCGGGCGGTCAACGCGAGTGGATGCAGCGGCTGGGCGACGAGCGCGACAACCTGCGCGCGGCCGAGCGCTACCTCCTGGACGCCCGCGACTGGGACCGGGCCGCCCAGCTGGCCTTCCCGCTCTTCCTCTACTTCTGGGTGACCGGCCTGCTCGGCGAGGTGCGCACGTGGATGGACGAGCCGCTCGAGTCCGGTGACGAACTGCAGGACCGCACCCGCGCCATCGCGCTCTACTTCACCCGCACCATCCGGTTCTGGAAGGACCCCGACGGGCGGGTCGCCGCCGACCTCTCCGAGGCGGCCGACCTGTTCGGCCGCTGCGGCGACCCCTCCGGAGAGGCGATGGCCATGATCTCGCTGGCCCTCGCGCTGATGGCGGGCGAGAAGCCGGACACCGCCCGGGCGGGCGAGGTGATGGACCACGCCCTCACGCTGTTCCGGGAGACCGGCGACGGCTGGGGCGAGTCGATGGCGTTGGTGCTGCTCGGACGCGTGGCCCTGCTGGAACAGCAGCTCCGCACCGCGTTCGAGCGCTTCGACGAGTCCCTCGGCCTGACGCAGCGCAGCGGGGACGCGGTGGGCGGCCGCATCGCGGCGTACCACCTCGGCTGGGCGCACCTGCTGCTCGGGTCGCCCGACGACGCGCGCAAGGACTTCGCGCTGAGCGTCACCCTCT
>JAEWJG010000029.1 GCA_023386675.1 Actinomycetes bacterium | reverse complement strand
CGAAACTGGAGTTCGCGTCCCTCGCCTCCACCGGCGGCACCGTCGGCGACCTGCTCAACGCCGCCATGGACCCCTCCATCGACTACGACGACCTCGCCGAGATCCGCGCCCTATGGCCGGGGAAACTGGTCATCAAAGGCGTGCAGAACCTCCAGGACGCCAAAACGCTCACCGACCTCGGCGTCGACGGGATCGTCCTCTCGAACCACGGCGGCCGCCAACTGGACCGGGCACCCATCCCGTTCCACCTGCTCCCCGACGTCGCCCGCGAGGTCGGCCACCACACCGAGGTCGCGATCGACACCGGCATCATGAACGGCGCCGACATCATCGCCGCCTACGCCCTCGGCGCGAAGTTCACCCTCATCGGCCGCGCCTACCTCTACGGGCTGATGGCCGGCGGCCGGGACGGGGTGGACCGCACCATCCAGATCCTCACCGACCAACTGATCCGCACCATGAAACTCCTCCAAGTGCGCTCCCTGGCCGAACTCGGCCCCCAGCACGTCACCCAACTCACCCGCCTCCAACCCCTCCGCCGCGACACCCGCGACGCCGCCGAACGCGCCGACGCCTGACGATTTGCGCCAAATCTCGGTGTCACACCCCACCATGACCGCGATTTGGCGCAAATCTCACGCCCACGCACACGCGGATCAGCGCGGCGTCGCCTCGTAGACGACGGCCGACCAGTGGCCCTCGAGCTCGTCCCATGACTCGGGGCCGTGATAGGCGAGCGCGTACTGCACGTTGAGGATCGGGCCGAGGAGGTTCAGCACGTCGGGGTCGAACGGCGTCCCGGGCGGGAAGCCGAGGCCGAAGCTGTGGATGATCGTGTCGTCCGCCGCGCGCAGCCAGATGCCCCAGCCCTGGGCGACCGGCATCGCGACCACCCGGAACACGGTGGCGGGGTCGTAGTCGGCGGGAAGCGCATCCGGCAGCTCGGTCATGGTTCAACGCTACAAGTCGGCCGGGGTCCGCTCCAGGATGAGGAACCGCGCACCGTACGCCGGCACGCTCACCGGGAAGCTCGCCAGGTCGTCGACGGTTCCCACCTCGCTGCCGTCGGCGGCGTCCGTCACCCGCGCGCGGTGGGGGAGTGCCTCCGAGCGCACCGTGCCGTCGACGGCGGTGTCCGTCATGTTGAGCACGGTCAGCTGCACGATCGGCAGGTCCTGGTCGTCGAGCGCCTCGAGTTCGTGCACGAGGACGAGCATCCCGGGATGTGCGACGTCCGGCACGTCCACCTGGCGGGCGGTCGCGATGCCCCAGCGGTCGCGGATGCGCAGCAGCTGGCGCAGGCGGCTGGCGAACGAGTTCCGCTTCTTCAGCTGCTCCGGGAGCGTGCCGTACAGCGAGCGGGCGCGCGGCATGCCGGACGCCGAGCGCGAGGCGTCCGGTGCCACGCCCAGCAGGTCGTGGGCGCCGCGCTCCACCCAGCGGGTGTCGCCGTCCGCGATCAGGTCGGCCACCTCCTGCCGCGGCAGGGTCAGCGCGCCGAGCAGGTCCCAGCCGGACAGCGCGAACACGCCCGGCTGCCACGCGTTGAACGCGGCCAGCAGCAGGTGCGCATCCCGGATCGCGGGGATGTCGTCCTCGGCGATCGAGTCGAGGGTCGCGTGCCCCTGGGTCGCCGCGATGAGCGATGCCGACGTGCAGGCGATGCCGTTGGTCGTGAAGACGAGGTTGTAGTCGGCGGTGGGCTCTGTGATCGCCTCGACCAGGTCGCTGCGGATGCGCTGGGCCAGCTCCCCGCCGGTGATCTCCTCGCCGCGGAACGTGTAGACGTCGTTGGCGTGCAGCGTGGCCCAGTGGACGAGCTCGTAGGTGAGCTCGTCGTGGTTCTGCATCCCGTGCACCAGGTTCACGGGCTCGACGCCCAGCTCCAGCGAGGTGCGCAGCGTCAGCCGCAGGAACTCGGTGTCGCCGGTCGCGAGGGCGTGGTGGTACGCGGGCCGGTTGATGAAGTCGTACGAGAGGTCGGCGCCGACCGCGCCGGTGTCGCGGATGTCCTCGATGGTCAGGTTGAGCTCCTGGAAGGTGAAGCCGCCGACCTTGCGCACCATGCCCGCGATGATGTGGTTCGCCGCGTGCGACAGCGGGTGGCCCTCCGACCAGGCGGGCATCCCCTCCGCGCTCTTCTCCACGCCGAGGAAGCCATTGGCATCCAACCGCAGGGCGCTCGTCCCGAGGTCGCCGAGCGAGTGGAGGGCGTCGCCGATGACCAGACGCATGCCCGAGAAGGTCGGGTCGAGCCAGTTGACCGACGGCTGGCCCTCCTTGAAGTAATGGAGGTAGACCCAGCGGCGCGTGATGCCGTCGACGCCGATCACCGGCGCCGTGGCGCTCCAGTTCGTCTCCTTGACGCCCGGTGCGAAGAAGATCACGCGCTGCAGCTCGCCGATGATGTAGCCGCTCTCGGCGAGGGAGGCCTCGGTCGCCGCATCCAGGTTCACCGAGTCGCGGCCCTCGGGGACGTCGGGCAGGAGGTGCCACTCGTCCGGCGGGATCTCGACCATGTGGTAGATGCCGGGGTAGTCCTTGTAGGCCATCTCCGCGAGCCGGAAGTCGGCGCCCTTGCCGGTGTGGCCCGGCACGATGTCGTCGATGACGCTGCCGCCGTGCTCCTCAGCGACGTCGGTCAGCCGGCGGAACGTCTCCTCGTCGCCGAAGGCGGGGTCGATCTGGGTGCCGATGCGGTCGAAGTGGCCGTCGACGCTCGGGGTCTCCTGCCAGCCGCGGATGCCGCCGGCCCGCTTGACGGGACCGGTGTGGACGCCGTTGATGCCGATGCGCTCGAAGGCCGTCCACAGCTCGGGATCGGCGAGGGCGGTGAGGAAGGACTCGCCGGGCCGCGTGATCAGCGAGATCGGGTACGCGGTGAACCAGACGTCCGAGGTCGAGACGGCGCGCCGCGCGTCCGGGCGTGCGTACGGGTTGCGCCACATGCTCGGTGAGCCGGAGAGCTGCCGGCTGAGCACGTCCGCATCCTTCAGCATGGACTGACGGACCAGCCACTCGACGTACGCCGGGTTCTGGCCGTTGGCCGCGCGGGGATCCGAGAAGGTCCGGCGGATGCTGCCGCCGCGCAGGTTCGCCCGCGGACGGAGCCGGCGGGGTCGCGCCGGGTACAGCTGCTCGTCGTAGGTGATCTCCTCCGGGGGCAGCTCCTCGGTCACCTCCCCGCTCGTCTCCACGCCGGTATCGCGCGTGCTCTCGGTCACCTCGGGTGCCTCGTCGTCCACTCGGTCTCCTTCCACGGCTGCAACCGTAGACCCGTCGGGGTCAGTCGCTCAGGCGCTCGATGAGCTGACCTTTTGTCAGCTTGGCCACGTTGCGAAGGCCGCGGGCGCGGGCGACGTCGCGCAGGGCCTGCACGGTCAGGCTGTCGAGCTCTGGATCGTGCGGCGCGGAGGTCGTGACCGACCCGGCGTACTCGACGGTATCCTCGACGCCCTCGTCATGCACGGAGGGGAGGGGCGGGGTGAGGTCGACGCGCGCGGCGCCGTCCTCCGCGCCGGAACTGTCTTCCGCCCCGGCGGTCGTGTTCCGGCCGACGGCGTCCGAGAGCTCCTTCTGCAGGGCCTTCGCCCGCTTCTTCGCCTTCTTCGTGTCGAGCCTCTCGACGGCGTCGAGTGCCTCGTCCACCGCCTTCTCGGCGCGCTTGAGGGCCTTCTCGGCCGCCTTCTCGAGCTTCTTCTGCTTCGCCATCCCCACTCCGCTCCGTCGATCGTGTTCCGTCATGAACGGTGCCACGGGGCCGCCGACTCGGCAAGGCGCTGGACGCCGTCTCCCTGAGAGTTCATACCGAAGGAGGGCGCCGGAGGCGGTTCAATAGGCGAAGTGCACCTGGGCGCGGCTCCGCGAGGGCGACTCGATCTCGTCCACCACGGCCTTCGCGAAGTCCTCCCCGCCGATGAAGGACGCGCCGTCCGCGTCGAACAGCGCCACGTCGTCGCCGACCCGGTAGGCGCCGCGCGGCTCCTCCTGAGGGGCGTACGCGCCGTAGCTGGCGGCCGGACTGACGAAGACCCAGTCGAGGCCCTCCGGCGCGTTCTCGATCAGATCCTCCAGCACTGCGTTCAGCTCGCGGGCCTCGTCGGCGAACTGGGGAGGCAGGTCGTCGCCCTCGGCGAACCGGGGCGCGCCAGGGGCGGGACGCAGCGAGCTGAAGCCGCCGATCACGACGAGACGGGCTCCGGAGGACTTCGCGAGCTCGGCAAGACGGCCGTAGCGGTCGGAGAGGGTGCCCGCGCTGTCGCCGCGCGGCGAGATGGTCGCCACGATCACGTCCGCGCCGTCCACCGCCTGCTCTGGCTCGTCCGCGGACCCGGTGAGGTAGCGCACGCCCTCCACCGGCTCGGCCGGCTCGGAGCGGCTGAGAGAGGTGACGCGGTGACCGCGCGACGCGGCCTCCTGCGCGAGGTGGGTGCCGGTGAACCCGGTGCCGCCGATGATCGTGATGTCCGCCATGTCGTCCTCCTTCGCGGGGCGGCGCTCGCCCCGTCCACGAACCCGCAACCCGGAGGCCCCGGTGTTTCTTCCCGCGGATCGGCGTACAGCGGTCTTCACGCCCTGACGCGCGCGTGGAACCCCTCGCCGGGTCCGGTTTGTCAACCGCCTGTGCGGGGCTTTCTCGCGCCTACCGTCGTGCGCATGAAACACGTGACCTATGCCGAGAAATCGCTGCTCGTCGGGAACCAGGCGGCCGACCTGCTGATGAGCTACGCGACCGTCCTCGGCCGGAGCAACAGCACCGACTCGGTCACCCTGCACGCCATCGGCGCGGACGGGAACGAGGTCGACGCGACGTTGCTGCTCAACCCGTCGAGCAAGCTCATCGTCGAGTCCGCGAACACGAGCGCGACCGAACCGGACAACGAACTCGTCGAGGAGTACATGCGCGAGCGCGTCAACAGGCTCACGCAGCCGTTCGAGCTCAAGACCGACGGCGAACCGTTCGAGCACTGAGGGGCCGGCAGTGGGACACCTCACATACGGGAACACGAGAATCGAGTTCGACGACCGTGTGCTCGCGCACCTGCAGATCGTCATCGTCGACAAGCTCAGGCGACAGGAGTCGCTGGCCGTGTCGTGGCGCGACTCCGACGATGTCGGCGACGGCCGCAGCACCATCTGGATCGACCCCTCCATCTCGCTGTACTTCCAGTTCGACGGGTCCCAGGTGCCCGACATCGACCGCGAGTGGCTCTCGCAGCTCGCGGCCTCGGCCGACAGCTCGACCGGGCTCATCGTCACGGGCCCGGACGGCGAGGTGATCCCCGCGGTGCCGGAGATCAGCATCGCGCTCGCCAGCAGGAAGGCCAATGGAGGCTCGCGGGGGCGCGAGCCGCGCTGACAGCGGGCGCCCGACATCCGGACGTGACGGTCGCGAACGAGAACCGTGACCGCGGGCGCGCCACTCGCTAGAGTTGCGCCCGTGGCCATCCCCCTCACCGTCATCCAGCGCTCGCCGGACCCCGAGTCGCCCGAGCAGTCGCGCGACCGCCGCCCCACGCTGACGGAGCGGTTCCGCGCCATGGGCCGCAGCCGGATCGGGGCGCTGCTGCTCGTCGCAGCGACCCTCATCGCGATCGTCTGGGCCAACATCTCGTTCGCCGGGTACGAGCAGTTCTGGGAGACACACCTCAACATCGGCGTCGGCGACCTGCAGCTCGACTTCACCCTCCACTCCCTGGTCAACGACGCGCTGATGGCGATCTTCTTCTTCACCGTCGGGCTGGAGGTGCGGCGCGAGTTCGCGATCGGCGAGCTGACCAGCTGGTCGCGCGCGGTCGTCCCGGTGGTCGCCGCCGTCCTCGGGCTCGCGGTGCCGGCGATCATCTACGTGCTGTTCACGCTCGGTACCGGCATGGAGCACGCCTGGGGAGTGGTGATCTCCACCGACACCGCGTTCCTCGTCGGCGCGCTCGCGCTGGTCGGGCCGCACGCCACCGGGCGGCTGCGGGTGTTCCTGCTCGCGCTCGCCGTCGTCGACGACATCGGCGCGCTGAGCATCATCGCGCTCGTGTACACGGAGCACTTCAACCCCGTCCCGCTGATCGTGGCGGCCGTCGGCCTGGCTGGCGTGTACTTCACGCGCTACCTGCGCGGCGGCCGCGGACCGGTCTACGCCACGCTCGCGATCATCGTCTGGCTGGCGTTCCTCGCGTCCGGTGTGCACCCGACGCTCGCCGGGGTGGCGATCGCCCTGCTCATCCCGGTCTACCGGCCGAACCGGCGGGATGTGGAGCACGCGCTCGACCTCGCCCGCACCTTCCGGCAGTCGCCGAACTCCGAGTACGCGCGGGCCGCGGCGAACAGCCTCCGCGAGTCCATCTCCATCAACGAGCGGTTGCAATCGGCATGGGGCCCATACGTCGCCTACGTTGTGCTGCCGCTGTTCGCGCTCGCCAACGCGGGCGTGCGGCTGAGCGGCGACATCCTGCTGGGTGCGATCGTGTCGCCCATCGCGTGGGGCGTGCTCGCCGGACTCGTCGTCGGCAAGTTCATCGGCGTCTTCGGCTCGACCGCGCTGCTGCGCGTGCTGCGGATCGGCGACTTCGGCCCGGGCCTCACCCTCGACCGGCTGGCCGGCGGAGCCGCGCTCTGCGGGATCGGGTTCACGATCTCGCTGTTCATCGTCGACCTGGCCATCCCGGGCGAGGAGGCGCAGAACGCGGCGCGCGTCGGCGTGCTCGCCGCGACGGTCGTCGCGTTCCTGGTGGCGACCGTGCTGTTCCGGATCTCGGATGCGCACCGCCCGAAGGAGGAGGCGGGCGTCCGGCTGATGCGTGCCGTCGACCCGGCGCGCGACCACATCTTCGGCTCACCGGACGCGCCGTTCGAGATCGTCGAGTACGGCGACTTCCAGTGCGGGTTCTGCCTGAAGGCGACCGGCTCGGTCGTGGAGGTGCAGCGCGAGCTGGGCGACCGGCTCCGCTACGTCTGGCGTCATGCTCCGCTGACGCGCTTCCACCCCAACGCGCTCGCTGCGGCCGAGGCCTCGGAGGCGGCGGCGCGCCAGGGCAAGTTCTTCGAGATGGAGCGCAGCCTGTTCGCCGACCAGGAACACCAGCTCCCGTCCGACATCATGCGCCGCGCGGAAGAGCTCGGCCTCGACCTCGACCGCTTCGAGGACGACCTCGCATCGCCGGAGGTCGCGGCCCGCGTGCGCGACGACATGCTCGACGCCGAGGCGATGGACATCACCGCGGTGCCGACCTTCTTCATCAACGGCCGCCGCCATGTCGGTCCGTACGACGCGCAGTCGCTGATCCGTGCGCTGCAGGAGACGGCGGATGCGCCCGCGGCCGAGCAGCCGCGACCGGGGACGGCCTAGGCGGGAGGCGCGCCCGCGTCGGTCGGGGCGGCTCCGATGCTGGTCCGGCTCTGAGCGCGCTGCCGGGCGTCCGCAAGACGGATCGCACGGGCGGCGCGGAACCACGCGTTGGCGCTCGGCAACCAGAGCAGCACGACACCTACTGCGCCCGCGGCTCCGAGCGCGAGCGCGAGGAGGCTGCTCCACCCGATGGCCGCGATGGCGATCGACACGGCCGCCAGAACGGTCAGCACGACCCGCGCCCATCCCGCGCCGCGCCGTAGGCGGAACACTGCGAGCAGGCAGAGCCCGAACAGCGCGAGGGTCACGAGGTCGCTGAAGACGTTCATGCCGTGCAGCGTCGCCGCCGCCGTCTGGCTCACGCGCGCGCCGTCCTTCGCGCTGGTCTGTGCGATCACCCGAGTGGTGATCGACCACTGCTGGATGGCGCTGGAGGGGAGCAGCACCAGCTTGACCGCGACCAGGGCGAAGAACACCCAGAAGGCGGCGGTGACCTGGAAGGGGCGCCGCCCCGGCGATGCCGGACCCTCGGTGAGTGCCTCAGCTCCTGTTGTCTCCGTCATCACGTGTCCTCCCGGTCTGCCGAGGGCGAGCCTATCCGGGTTCGCCGTCGTACCGCCGGAATTCCGCACTGTCGGCGGTCGCCCGTAGGATCGCGTCATGGCCGACGACGCACCCGCACAGGAGCAGCTCGTGGTCGCCGATCAGGCGGCATGGCGGGCGTGGCTCGACGAGAACGAGTCGACCTCCGACGGCGTCTGGCTCGTGCTCGCCAAGAAGGGCGTCACCGATCCGACCAGTCTCACGTACCAGGAGGCCCTGCTCGAGGCGCTCTGCAGCGGCTGGATCGACGGGCAGCGCAAGTCGCGCGACGAGACGACGTTCGTCCAGCGGTACACGCCCCGGCGCAAGACGTCGCTCTGGTCGGAGCGCAACATCGGTTTCGTCGAGACGCTCATCGCGGAGGGGCGGATGCGGCCGGCCGGGCACGCGGAGATCGAGCGCGCCAAGGCCGACGGCCGTTGGGAGCGCGCCTACGGCGGCGTCGGGAAGATCGAGCTGCACGACGATCTGGCCGCCGCGCTGGCCGCCTCCCCGGAGGCGACGACGACGTTCGAGCGACTGAACGGGCAGAACCGGTACGCGGTGCTGTGGCGCGTGGCGACCGCGCCGAGCGAGACGAGCCGCGCGAACCGGCTCGCCAAGCTCATCGGGATGCTGGAGCGCGGCGAGACGCCCTACCCGCAGTGAGGGTCGCGACACAAGCGTTGTCCTGCCGGTGCGCACTCCCTAGCGTGGCCGTATGCCCACGACCTCCCCGCATGTCGCCTCGCTGACCGACGCCGTCGACACGTACGAGAACGACTTCGGCCGCATCTCCCAGCTGACCGCCGATGACTTCCCCATCCTGAAGCGGATGTCGATCAAGCGCATCGTGCTCGAGCCGGGCGGAGTGCGCGAACCGCAGTGGAACGTCAACGCCAATCAGATCGCCTACGTCGTGCGCGGTACCGTCCTCGTCTCCATGCTCGGGAACGCCGACGAGTTCGCGAGCTTCGTCGTCCAGCAGGGCCAGATGTACCACGTGGCGTCCGGTGCGATCTACCACATCGAGAACGTGGGCGAGGAGACCGCTGAGGTCATCGCGGCGCTCCGTACCGCGCGGCCGGCGCACTTCTCGCTGCAGAACAGCTTCAACGCGATGACGGACGCGGTGCTCGGCAACACCTACGACCTTCCGTCGTCGGCCTTCGCCGCGTTCGACCGGCACGACGCGCAGCAGATCGTGCGGCGGGAGGGAGCGGCGCGCATCCCCGACACTGCCGGCCTGCCGAACGCGCACCTGTTCGAGCTCGACGGGCAGAACCCGCCGCTCTCGTACGACTACGGCAGCGCGCGCCTCGGCCGCAAGCAGTTCTGGGCGGCCCTCGACGACCTCTCGATGTACTCGCTCGAGATCGCGAGCACCGGGATGCGCGAGCCGCACTGGCACCCGGTCACCGCCGAGCTCGGCTACGTGCAGAGCGGTCATGCCCGCATGACGGTCCTCGATCCGGACGGGACGCTGGACACCTACGAACTCGAGCCCGGGCACGCCTACTTCATCCCGCGCGCCTACCCGCACCACATCGAGGCGCTAGGCGAGGAGGGCATCCACTTCCTGATCTTCTTCGATCAGCCGACCCCCGGCGACATCGGCTACCGGGCGACCGCGTCGGCGTTCTCCCGCGAGGTGCTGTCGGCCGCGTTCGGGGTGCGGGAGGCGCAGCTGCCGCGGTTCCCGTTCACGCCCATCGACCCGCTGATCGTGAGGCGCGCGAACCCCGTCGACCCGCGCGGTGGAGCGTGAGGGCAGCGCCGAGGGAGCCCGCGACCGAGGTAACGGAACCACGACGACGCACGAGTCGAGGGAGCCGCCCGCTCAGCGGTTCGTCAGCCCGCGCAGCGCGGCGGTCGTCGAGCCGAAGTCGACGTGGATGTGCGTGCAGTAGTCCGCGAAGCGCGAGATGTTGGCGAGAGGCGGCATCCAGTACGCCCCGCAACCGTCGCTGCCCGCGGCCTGGCCCGCGCGCGATCCCGGCGGCATGAACGAGTCGAGGAACGGCAGCAGCACGTTCGTCGGCCCGTCGTTCCCGCGCGTGCGTCCGCCGCCGATCCAGGTGAGGTCCATCGCGTTCGGCGCGCCGGCCGGTGTGCAGTGCCGCGACGTCGGGTTGCTCGCGCAGGTCGCGACGCCGTCGTTGGCGCAGTGGCGGTTCAGGTCGCTGACCTGCACGGAGCCGTAGTTGCGGATGACGATGATGAGTGTCTGCAGCGTCCGGAGGTCGATGTTGCACTGCGGCGTCGCGCCGATCGTGCCGTTCGCGATCGGCTGCAGCTCGTGCGGCACGATGTCGCGTTCGGCCCACTCGATGATGAGCTGGCCGGAGGCGTTGTACTCCAGGAGCTTCTGGGCGGCGGCCTGCGGGGTGGCGGGCACGTTGACGCAGGTCTCGACGCACTGGCTCTCGGCGGGCTGCGAGAGCCAGCCCGCCTGGGCTGGGCCGGCGGGGGAGGCGGCCGTCGCGGCGCCCGCGACGAGGGCGACGACGAGCAGCAGGGCGGCGCGGAGGACGTTCCGTGGGGAGGCGCGCATGTCAGTCCTGGCTCACGGTGACGCCGGCGAGCGTGAAGCAGTCGTGCGCGGCGGCAGTGGACGAGTCGACGGTCTGCTGCGGACCGGCACCGGTCGACGGGTCGATGGGATGGGTGCGGATGAACTCGAGGTCGGTCGCCAGCGGCTGCCATTGCGCATCGCCGCCTGCGGCCTGCGCGGCCAGGGGAGCGGCCGCGGCCACGCGCGCCGCGGCGAAGCCGTCCGCGACCGTCTCACAC
>JAEWJG010000027.1 GCA_023386675.1 Actinomycetes bacterium | reverse complement strand
AGACCGGGTCGGGCGGCCTGGGCCGCGGCAACCGCATCCTGATCGGGCTCGCCGCCGGGGCGGTGATCTCGTTCGGGATGGCCGCGATCGCGGGCATCCTCGCTCCGACGCTGCTCGCACTCGTCCTCACGATCTGCGCGCAGCCGGTGCGCGTGTGGCTGGAGCGTCACGGCACGCCGCAGGGGCTGGCGACGGGCGCCGTCGGACTGACCGTCTTCGCCCTCCTCGCCGGCTTCATAGGCCTGCTCTGGGTCGCGACGGCGCAGTTCGTCGGGATGCTGCCTCAGTACAAGCCGCAGCTGGAGCAGCTGGGCGCCCAGATCGGGTCCTGGCTGCAGAGCATCGGCGTGGGCCCGCAACAGGTCACGGACATCGAGCAGGGCTTCACGCCGAGCAAGTTCCTCGGCTTCTTCACGGGTCTGCTGGGCAACGCGTTCGGGTTGGTGGCGTTCCTCGTCATCGTGCTGACGATGCTGATCCTCATGCCCGCCGACGCCGCCTACACGCCGAGCCTCCTGCGGCAGCTCGAGCCCACGCGCCCGAACTTCGTGTACGCCTTCGTGACGTTCGGCCACTCCGTGCGGCGCTACATGGTGGTCACCACCCTGCTGGGAGTCGCGCAGGGCGTCCTGAACGGCATCGTGCTCGTGATCCTCGGCGTGCCGGCGGCGCTGCTGTGGGCGATCCTGTCGTTCCTGTGCAGCTTCATCCCGAACGTCGGCTACTTCTTCGCGCTCATCCCCCCGCTCGTCTTCGGCTACCTGACCGGCGGCTGGGGCACCGTCCTCGCGATCATCGTCGTCTACGGCATCATCAACGCGGTCGTCCAGTCGGTCGTGCAGCCGAAGGTCGTCGGCAACGCCGTGGCGCTGAGCCAGACGCTGACTTTCTTCTGCGTGCTCTACTGGGCCGTCGTCCTCGGCCCGATCGGCGCCATCCTGGCCGTCCCGCTCACCCTCCTGGTGCGAGCCGTACTCGTGGACTCCGACCCGCGCTCCCGGATGTGGCGACCCATCCTCGGCGACCTGAAGCACACCCGCGAGCTGATGCGGGTGGAGGCGCAGGCGCGCAAGGAGGACCGGCGCCAGGGGCGCGCCGGAGGGACGGCCGCCGGACAGCCGCCCGCCTAGCCGACGTGCTCCGCGACCGCCAGGTCGCCTCCGCCCTCGACGGTCAGCCGGCGGCCGACGCGCACGCGCTGCGGCTGCTCCGAGAAGGCGCCAGCGAACAGCGCCTCGCCCTTGCGGAAGTGCGGCGCCTCCGCCAGCGCGTCGTGCGGGACGAAGCCGAACACGTCGCCCAGCTCCGCGAGGTCGCGGGGTGAGTTCATCCGCATCATCCCGAGGTTGTCGCACTGGGACAGCACGTTCGGGTGGATCTTGGTGGGCCGCTGCGTCGACAGAAACAGCCACAGCCCGAACTTGCGTCCCTCCGCGGCGATCTGGATGAGCTGCTCGGTCAGCTGCGCCTCCACACTCGACCGCGGCACGGGCGGGCAGAAGTTGTGCGCCTCGTCGATCACGATGAGGAGAGGCCGGCGCTCCATCCGGCGCTCCCACAGGTCCTCGAGGATGCCGAGCGCCGCCGCCTGCGGCTCGCCCGGGTGAGAGAAGCCGCCGACATCGAGCACGACCGCCTGCGGGCGGTCCTCGACCACCGTCGAGGACGACGCCCCGCCGAACGCCCACAGCGGCCAGTCGAGGATCTCGAGGTTGTCGATCCGCAGGCCGAGGCGCCGCCGGGCGTCGTCGTCCGAGGCGGCGAGCGTCTGGAGGAAGGTGTCCCTGGCGAAGTCCTCCGGGCTCACGTTCAGGTGCAGCAGCGCGTTGAACTGCTCCTCGTCGACGATCGGGTCCAGCCGTGCCACCGCCGCCTTCGACCGCACGCTGAGGTCGACGAAGCGGATGCGCAGTTGCGGCTCCCGCGGGGTGCTCGAGTGGAACACCCGGATGGCCAGCCGCGACCAGCGGTCCGCGTGCTCCGCATCCACGTCGTCCCTGGTTCGGCCCAGCCCCGTGAAGTCGGCGTTCGGGTCGAGCACGGCGATGGGCAGCTCGGTGCGCAGCAGCAGCTGCTCCAGCACGACGCCGAGCGCGTACGTCTTGCCCGATCCGCTCTGGCCGCACCAGAACGTGTGCCGATTGAAGCGGGAGCCGTCGATCACGGCAGGCGTGTCCGGCGCGTCGGCGAGGGTCCCCACGGTCAGCGGAATCATGGGCGGATGCTAACCCGGCATCCGTTCGCTTGGGCAGTCGGGAATCCGGGCCCGGTCACATCGGCCGCAGCGACTCCGGGATGGGGAACGGCAGCGTGTAGATGAGCTGCGGCGCGTCGATGGCGCCGAAGTCGTCCTTCTTGACCACGATGCGGTCGGTCGACACCTCCGTCAGGCGCACCCGGAGCCGGCGGCCGTCCGCCAGTGCCAGCTCATACCGGTCGGCCAGGTAGCCGATCCCGGCCGCCTCCAGCAGCTCCTCCCCCGCGAGCCAGTCGACGGCGCCGCTCAGCTCCCGGCCGAGCAGGTCCACGGGGACGAATCCGTCGCCCTCCGGACGCAGCCAGCCCACACGCTCGCCGTCCTCGCGGCGATGCTCGATCCATCCGTGCATTCTGGATACCCTAGCGGCCCCGCGCGGACCTATGATGTGCGCGTCCGCACCCGGGCGCAGGAGCGACCGCCCGGACGCGGTGGCCGAGGGAGGTGCGCTATGAGCGTGGATGCGGCGGCGACAGGCGAGCGGGCCGAGACGCCGCTCTCCGCAGCGGAACTGTTCGAGGCGGGACGCGAGGCGCGCGCCGGCCTGCCGCGCTCGGCGCACGCCGACTACGACCCCGCGCCGGACCGGGACCCGCTCGGCATCCTCCGGGCGCAGCACGAGGACCGGCTGCAGGACCTGATCGACCTCCGCGTCGAGCGGATGAGCGCGGACCCGTTCGCGTTCTACCGCGGCACCGCGGCGATCCAGGCGGCCGATCTCGCCGCCGCTCCCGACACCGGGGCGGAGGTCGTCGTGTGCGGGGACGCGCACCTCGGCAACTTCGGCATCTACCGGTCGCCGGAGAACTCGATGGTGTTCGACATCAACGACTTCGACGAGGCGACGGTGGGCCCGTGGGAGTGGGACCTGAAACGGCTCCTGGCCAGCGTCGTCCTCGCCGGCCGGTCGATCGGGCTCCCCGCGGAGCGCGTCCGCGAGACGACGGAGGCGGCGGCCTCGACCTACCGCATCTGGTTGCGGCGGTCGTTGGAGGCCCCGCTGTACGCCCGGTACTTCAGCCCCGCGGCCGTGAAGACCGGCGCCGGCCGGGAGTTGCTCAGCAACGACATGCTGAAGCTGATCGACACGGTGATGAAGGAGTCCCGCAAACGCACGACCGAGCACGTCGCCCGCAAGACGCTGGAGACCGGCGACGACGGGGTGCTGCGGTTCGTCGACCGGCCGCCGATCCTGCGCCGCGCGGAGCCGCAGGTGCAGGACCTGGCCCAGGACGCGTACGACCGCTACCGCGAGACCCTGCTGCCGAACACGGCCCTGCTGGCGTCGCAGCTGCGGGTCGACGACGTGGCGCGCCGGGTCGTCGGGGTGGGCAGCGTCGGGACCAGGTGCTTCCTCATCGCCCTCCGCGGGCCGACGGGCGAGGTCGTCATCCTGCAGTTGAAGGAGGCGGAGGTGTCCGTGGTGGAGCGGTTCGGCGGCGTCGCCGCGCTGCCCGGCTACCTCGACCTGTCGCTGCTGCCCGGCGAGCAGGGGTACCGGGTGGTCGCGTGCCAGCGCATCCTGCAGGCGGTCTCCGACCCGTTCCTCGGCTTCCTGCGCGTGGAGGGCTTCGCGTTCTACATGCGGCAGTTCCGCAACCGGAACGCGTCGTTCGACATCCCGGCGATGAACCCGGTGCAGTTCTTCGACTACGCCCGGATGTGCGCCGCGGTGCTCGCGAGGGCGCACGCCCGCTCGCCCAAGTCGACGTTCATCTCGGGCTACATCGGGTCAGGGCCGTCGTTCCCGCGCGCCGTGACGGCGTGGGCGGAGCGGTACGCCGACCAGGCCGAGGCGGACTACGCGGAGTTCGTGGCGGCGGCGCGGAAGGGGTTTTTCGCCGTCAGGTGAGCCAACATCGGAGTTCGGGTGTCGAATCTCCGACGATTGGCAGTCCTGCAGGAGTTTCGGCCGGGAGAGCGCCGAAGATCCGACGATCCGCGGGCCAGCGTCAGGTGAGCCGCTGCCCGACCGGCAGCAGGAAGGCGCGTACCGCGTCCAGCACGGCCGGGGTGTCGAGGTGGAGGCCGTGGCCGGCGTCGACGACGGCGAGGGTCGCGTCCGGGATGCGCTCCGCGAGCACCTCGCCGTGCGGCAGCGGGGTGAGCGGGTCGTGGGTGCCGTGGACCACGAGGGTCTCGGCGCGGATGCGGTCGAGCACCGCGGCGCCGTCGTGGTCGCGGCTCGCGGCGAAGTGGCCGCGCAGCGCGGGGCGGGAGGCGGTGCGGGTGAAGAAGCGGTCGACGTCCTCCTCATGGCTGCGCGCCCACTCGGCGTCGAAGAACAACGGCACCATCCGCTCCCGGTCGCCGCTGACGAGGTCTGCGATGGCTGACGGGTCGCGGCGCGACGCGCTGCGGTCGCCGGACGAGGTGGCGATGAGCACCAGGCGGCGGACGCGCTCGGGGTGGTCGGCGGCGAGCCACTGTGCGACCCGGCCTCCCATCGAGTGGCCGACGACGTGCGCCGCGGCGACCCCGGCCGCGTCGAGGACCGCCACCGCGTCGTCCGCGAAGGCGCGCGTCGAGTAGGCGGCCGGGTCGCCCGCCCCGCTGTCGTCGATGCCGCGGTGGTCGTAGGTGATGACGCGGAAGTCGCGGGCGAGCGCGTCCGCGAACGGACCCCAGCCGCGCATCCCGGTCGCCTGGCCGGCGATCAGCAGCACCGGCACGCCGACGCCGTGCTCCTCGTAGGCGATCGGCGTCCCGTCGTCGGCCGTCGCGAAGGCGGTCATGACGCGTCCTCGCCGGACCGCGACGGCACGGGGATGGGACGCTCGCGCACCGCACGCGCGCTCCACCGTCCCTCCGCCTTGGACACCCGGATGCGGTGCTCGAACGCCCGCGAGACGGTCTCGGTGGTGATCACGTCGTCGATGCCGCCGACCGCGACCGTGCGGCCGTGGGCGATCAGCAGGGCGTGCGTGGTCGTCTCGGGCAGCTCCTCCAGGTGGTGGGTGACCAGCACGGAGGCGAGGTCGGGCGCCGTGTGCGCGAGACCGTCGATCGTCTCGAGCAGCTGCTCCCGCGCGGCCACGTCGAGGCCGGTGGTCGGCTCGTCGAGCAGCAGGAGGCGCGGGTCGGAGATGAGAGCGCGGGCGACCAGCGCGCGGCCCCGCTCCCCCTGCGACAGCGTCGGCCAGCGGGCGTCGCGGCGGTCGTCGAGGCCGACGGAGTGGAGGAGTTCGCGCGCCCGATGCAGGTCGCCGGCCGACGGCTCCCAGCGCATCGGCGGCTCGAGCGTGCCGGTGATGCCGGTGAGGACGACCTCGGTCACCGTGAGCGGTGAGCGGACGGGGTGCCGCGGGTTGACGTGGCCGATGTGGCGGCGCAGCTCCTGGAGGTCGACGCGGCCGAGGAGACGGCCGAGCACCTCCACGCTCCCGGAGGTCGGGAACGCGACCGCCCCGCAGAACCCCAGCACGGTCGACTTGCCTGCGCCGTTCGGGCCGAGCAGCGCCCAGTGCTCGCCCGCCCGCACGGTGAGGTCGATGCCTTCGAGGATGTGCGTCCCGTTGCGGCGGAAGGTCACGTCGCGCAGCTCGAGGACGGTGTTCGGGGTCACCGATCCACCCTATCCGCGCCGGACGACCGGTTCCGCCGCCGCCGTCAAGGGCCTCCGCAGCCGGTGCGGGCGGTGCGATCCTGGTCGCATGACGATGATCGCGCCGCCCGGCCTGGCGACGTACGAGGCCGCGGCGACCCTGTCGTCCGGCCGCGTCGGGCCCCTCCTGGATGCGCTGGCCGCGGTGGATGCGAGCGCCGTGCCGCTGCCAGGCGAGGGCCGGACGCGGGAGCGCTTCGCCGCGCTGGCC
>JAEWJG010000405.1 GCA_023386675.1 Actinomycetes bacterium | reverse complement strand
GGCCAACCGCGACGCGCGCGCTGTGTGGGCGGCGCTCGTCGCGACGGGCGGGGTCGACGCCGGCCTGGGCGCGGCGCGGACGCGACGTGCCGTGGAGCTGCTCGAACGGGTCGGCCTCGTACGTCGGACGGGGGAGTCGGTCGTGGCCGACGATGCGGTGCTCCGCGGGCTCCTGGCCGCCTCGGCGGCAGCCCGGCCGAAGCCGGCGGGGGTGGAGCGGTTCCTGCGCCCGGACGGTCGCATCGACCGGTACCCGTCCTCCGCGGGCGATCGCGATGCGCTGCTGCGCCTGATCGCCGAGGACGTGCTCGGCGACGCCGAGGTCATCGGCGAGCGCGAGCTGACGGAGCGGCTGGCGGAGCGCAGCGACGACCCCGTCGCCCTGCGGCGTTACCTCGTGGACGCGGGCCTCGTCGTGCGCACGCGTTCCGGGTCGGAGTACGCCCGCGCGTGAACCGCGGGACGGGACACCGTCTCCGCGCGGGCGCGACGGCGTTGCCACCCAGCCATGCCAGCGGGACGCCCGCAGTCAGCCGGCGAGCGTCTGCTCGCAGGCGAGCAGTGTGACGCCGACGCTCCACGCGTGCGACAGGGTCAGCAGCATCCCCTTCGGCTGGAAGCACGCGGTCTGGTAGTACCGCTCGCTCACCATGCCGCGGTAGGCGTTGAAGTCGCCGTCCTCACGCGCGATGAATTGGCGGAAGCAGGCCAGCGTCTCGTCGGCGCGCTCGGCGTAGTGCGGGTCGCCGAGGGCCGCGGACAGCTCCCGCAGCTCGGCCGTGCACACCAGCCCGTAGGCGTGCAGGTGCTGGTTCGAGGGGGATGCGTTGTCCGCGCCGCGCGTCCGGAAGCCGTAGGCGCCGAGGAGCGTGTGCTGCGGGAACGCGACATCGTAGGTGTACCGGAAGGTCAGCATCCAATCGGCCGCGCGGCGGGCCACGTCGAGCCAGTGGGCGTCGCCGGTGGCGCGGTGCAGCGCGACATACGCCATGACGGCGGCGTAACCGTCTTCGGAGGTCGGAGCGAGGTCGACGTCCTCGGGGGCGCCGTGGATGAACTCGCGGTCGACGAACTGCTCGTAGTACCGGCCGGCGGCGACGGCGGCCGGTAGGTAGCGATCGTCGCGGTCGGCGGCCTCCACGAAGGCGGCGATCCAGGTGAGACCGGAGGCGCCCGACCACGAGAGCGCCTCGCCGGTCTCGGCGTGGTGGACGGAGCCGAGGTTGCCGTCGGCGCGCTGGCGGCCGGCGATCACATCCAGGTTGGAGCGGATGGCGTGCTCCCACTGCGGGTGCCCGTCCAGCGCCTGGGCGCGGAGCAGGAACAGCGTCGCCTCGGCCAGCGTGCGCGAGTGGAGCCCACGGTGGAGCTCCGTCCAGCTCTGCGTCCAGCCGTGGTCGCGGTACCAGACGCCCCAGAAGGTCCCCGAGGGCGAGAGGGACGCGGTGATGAAGTCGATGACGCGGCGTGCCGCATCCACTTCGGCCGGACGCGAGGTGCGGAGCCCGTGCGCGAGCAGCGCGTACGCCCACGGGATGCCGCTGACCCAGCCGACGTGCATCGCCTGACGGTCGACGCTGAGGCCGTCTCGTCCGCTCACCTCGCGGTCGAAGCCGACGGTCTCGAGCAGCACGCCGGGGTCCGGGTCGTAGTGCCAGGTGAGCAGGCCATCGGCGGTGAGGTCGGCGGCGGTCTCGACACCCACCCACGGGTCCTGTGGAGCGGTCGGTGCTGACTCGGCGTGCAGGGCCCGCAGGATGTCGGCGTACGCGTGGCGGGATGCGTCGAGCGCAAAGACGCGAACCGACAGCTCGACGGTCTCCCCGGGCTCGAAGCGGTGCGTGCTCTGGTCGGCGGGACGCGGGTGCGCGTCACCGTAGTAGGTGACCGGGAACTCGCGGTACGGGAAGCGCAGGCTCACGGTCGCGTCGCCCCAAGTGGCGTCGTGGGCGAGGCCGAGGCCGGTGAGCCCGAGCGGCGAGGTCTCGTCCGTCGCCAGCGCGACGCCGCCGCGGCCGGGACCCGCCCACGCGAAGACGGCGGGCGTCGCGGCGCGGTCGGCGCGGAACTCCCACGTGTCGCTCACCAGGGCGTCGTGCTGCTCGCGGGTGCTCGCGCCGATCTCGAAGCGCGGGAAGGCGCGCGTGTTGGCCGCGGGCCGGTTCTCGCCGTAGAAGGCACCCGGGATGAGCCACCACGGGTCGTCTGCGCCGCGCACCGGCGCCTCCACCAGCACCGACCCGTCGGCGGGTGCTGCGCCGGTGAACGTCGCACGGATGGTCAGACGCCACCCGAGCGGCGCATCCACCCACTCCTCCTCCAGGCGGAGGGAGTCGGCGGCCGGGCCGACGGCGGAGACGCTGACCTCGGCGCGCGCGTTCACCGCTGCGGGCGGTGCGAGGTGCGCGAGTCGCCGGACTCCGAGCCCGGGGGCTCCGAGGCCGGGGACTCACGGTGCGACGTCTCGGTCGGGGCGGCCTGCGCCTCCGACGGGTCGGCCTGCGACGTCTGCGCCTGGGAGGTCTGCGACGTCACCGGCGATTCCGGCTCCGCCGAGGGCGACGCCGACGCCGATCCAGCCGTCGACGGCGTCGGCACCCCCGCCACCGTCGCACCCAGCGGCCGCTCGATGAGGTCCACCTCGCGCACCGGCTCCGCCGGGTCTGCGGGCACCACGAACGTCCGCAGCTGCGACGGTCCGAAGTCCTCCTCGATCACCCGCCCGAGCAGCGGCAGCTCGATCCGCGACCGCCCGGCCTCGCCGCGGGTCTCCACTGCGCGCACGACCACGTCCGCGCCGCCGGGCGCCTCCGCCGTGTCCTCGGTGCCCTTGATCGCGGTGACCATGACGGCCGCGCCACCATCCCCGGCGAACGACTTCACCGGCGGCAGCGCGCCGTCGTGGAACGACTCCTGCATCGCCCGCACCGGGTTGCCGAGCACGAGCGCGCGGCGGATGGGGTCGGCCTCGCGCCAGTCGCCGGCGTGCGGGACGAGCTCGTAGCTGAAGCGCTGGATGCCCTGATCCTGGAACGAGTAGATGCCCTCCGGGTCGAGCAGGCGCGGGTCGTGCCACGAGTAGACGGGGCTGCGGACCGCGGTGACGCCGATGCTCGGCTGCTCGCCGTTGTCCGGCGACGCCGGCGAGACGTCGTAGGCGTGCTTGTTCGTCGTGATGACGGTCAGGCCGGCGGCCGCGCCGTCGACCGTGCCCGTGAGATCCACCCACGACTGGGCCGGCTCCTCTGCGCCGTCGACCGGGCGCTCGAGGTGGCCGAACGGGATCTCGTAGGTCGCCGCCGGATCCTCGAGCACGGTCGGGAAGCGCAGCTTCAGCAGGTGCGCCTGCTCGCGCCAGTCGAGCGTCACGTTGACGCGCAACACCGGCGAGTCGTGGTCAAGGATGAGCTCCTCGACCAGCGTGGAGGCCCCCCACGCGCGCTCGATCCGCACCCGCGAGCGCAGCGGGCCGGTCTCGCGGACGACGATGCGGGACAGCTCCATGGAGGCGCCCGGCCAGGCGTACGAGATGACGCGGTGGCCCCAGGTGTCGGTCGGGTCGTCGTTGATCTGCGTGTGCTGCGTGCCGTCGACGCCGGCCATCACATCCACGCCGGTCGCCTTGACGAGGTACGACGAGATCCAGCCCGTCTCCTGGTCGATGCGGATGCGGACGTGGTCGTTCTCGAGCGTGTCGGCCGTGACGGTCAGGCCACCGGATGCTGCGCCCGGCCCGGTCCCCGGTCGCAGGCGGTAGAGGCGGTAGCCGAGAGCGGGCACCTCGGCGCGGAAGATGACCGCGCCGCGCGACACGTCGTCCGTCGTGGCGGTCGACTGCGAGTTCTGGAACACGACCGGCTCACCGGCCTCGTCGACCACGTGGACGCCGGCGCGCTGCGCGCCGTACTGGAAGTCCACATCCACCGACACCGCCCACGGGTGCGGGTTGAAGACGAGCACCGGCTGCGTGCCGTCCTCGCGGTCGACCTGGACCTGGCGCGCCAGGATGTTGTGCGCGCGGGTGACGATCCGCTTCGAGATCGAGACCGCCTCCCCCAGCTGGTCGCGCGCGTCGTCGTACGACGACTCGATCGCCGATCCCGGCAGGATGTCGTGGAACTGGTTGAACAGCACTTGTTTCCAGGCGGTCTCCAGCTGCTCTCGGGGGTACTCGACGCCGTCGTGCGCGGCGACGACAGCCGCCCAGCGCTCGGCGTTCAGCACAGCGAACTGCGCCCGCCGCTGCCAGGCCTTGATGCCCGAGTGCGCCGAGTAGCATCCCGGCGCGTGATGCTGCAGGTCGTCACGGCGCACCGGCAGACCGTCGAGGAACGCCTCACCGCGGCCGAGGACCTCGTCGAAGTAGGTGCGCGGTGAGGACATCGTCATCCTTCCGAAGGAGCCCATCCGGTCGTAGCGGTGGATGGACTCGATGTTCGCGATGGTCGGGCCGCCGCCGTGGTTGCCCACGCCGTAGAACACCATCGCCGTGGCGTTCTCGCCGAACCCGACGGTGCGATCGAGCGACGCGAGCGCCTTCTCGGTCTGCCCGTCGACGGAGCCGGGCGGGCTGCCGTACTCGAACGGGATGCGGTACGCGAGCACCCGGGACCCGTCCGGCGCCTCCCACCAGAACAGCGAGGGCGCGAGGTCGGACTCGTGCGGGCCGGGGCGCAGGAACGTGTACGAGTCCAGGCCCTGACCCTTCAGGATCTGCGGCAGCATCGCGTTGTGGCCGAACGGGTCGACGTTCATGCCGACGGTCGCCGGGATGCCGAACCGCGACTCCAGGTAGCGCTGGCCGTACAGGCCCTGGCGCACGAAGCTCTCGCCCATCGGCATGTTGTTGTCCGGCTCGACCCACCAGCCCCCGACGTTGACCCAACGGCCCTCGGCGACGCGGCGCGTGATCTGCTCGAACAACTCCGGGTCGGACTCCTCCACCCAGCTGAGCAGCACGATCTGGTCGCAGGTGAAGACGAAGTCGGGGTACTCCTCCATGCGGTGGATGGCCGACCAGAAGGTGGCGCGCGCCTCCTGGTAGCCCTCCTGCCACGGCCACAGCCACACCGGATCGAGGTGGGCGTTGCCGATCATGTGGAGGGTGCGCTGCGGGGTCGCCGTCGGGCGCTTCGCGGGCGCGAGGTCGCGCGGCTGGGTGCCGGCGGGGGCGTTGGCGACAGGGGCCGTGCGGCCGGGGTCGTCGGTCACAGTGCGTACTCCTCGTCGCCGTCGGCCCACGCGTCCACGATCTCGGACAGCACGTGGAGCATGAACGTGTGGAACTCCTGGATCCTCGGGGTGGTCGTGGACGGGCTCAGCAGCGCGTAGTCGGCGAACCGCTTGGCGGGCCCGCCGTCGCCTCCGCCGAACAGCACCGTCGTGGCGCCGGCCGACTTCGCCGCTTCTAACGCTTCGACGATGTTCGCACTCCGTCCGCTCGTCGTGAAGGCGGCGACGACATCGCCGGGGCGCGCGAGTCCGAGCACCTGCCGCGAGAAGACGTCGTCATACGAGTAGTCGTTGGCGATGCAGGTCATCGTCGTCGGGTCGGTGCTGAGCGTGACGGCACCGAGCGGGCGCCGGTCGCGCTTGTAGTGGCCGATGATCTCTCCGGTGAAGTGCTGGGCGTCGGCCGCGCTGCCGCCGTTGCCGAAGGTGTAGAGGATGCCGCGCTCGGCGAATGCGTCGCACAGCACCTTCCCGACCTCCCGGAGGGCCGGAAGCAGCTGCTCGCCCTGCTGGGCGACCTCGATGTGGGCCTGCAGCTGGTCGCGCATCCACTCAGACATGCGGGGCTCCCTTCGGCGCGGCGCCCGCGCCGGCGAGCTGGTCGAGTCGGTCGAAGGCGACGGCCC
>JAEWJG010000300.1 GCA_023386675.1 Actinomycetes bacterium | reverse complement strand
GGTGGGAGCTGCGCGTCGACTCGCCGTTCATCGACCTCCGGGTGCTCGGCGGCAACGGCCCGCTGCTGCTCACCTACACGCGCTCGCTGCTGACGGCGACCATCTCGTACACGTTCGTCTACGGCTTCACGCAGTGGCTCGAGAGCGGCCGCGCGCTCGACCCGACCGCCGCCGGCCTCGTGCTGCTGCCGGTCTTCGCCGCCGGGATCGCGGTGGCCCTGGCCTTCGGGCGGCGCCCGGAGGTGCTGTGGAAGCTGCTCATCGGCTCCGTCGCCCAGCTCGCCGCGGGCATCCTGGTGCTCTTCATGACCGGTGCCACGCCGATCTGGTTCCTCGTCGTGACGATGCTGGTGCTCGGCGTTCCGCAGGGGCTGAACAACCTGGCCATCCAGAACACCCTGTACCACCAGGCGCAGCCCGAGCGGATCGCGTCCTCGGCCGGGCTGCTGCGCACGTTCTTCTATCTGGGCGCGATCATCGCCTCCGTCGTCTACGGGAACGTCTACGGAGCACGCGCGACCAGCGGAGGCCTGCACGTGCTCGGCTGGGTCGTGGTCGGCATCTCGATCGTGTTCCTCCTGATCACGGTGTTCGACCGCAGCCTGCGCTCCATCGGGCGCGAGGGGACGCGAGCGGCGGAGCCGGTGGGGCAGGGCGCGGCGAAGGCCGATTAGGCTCGTCTCCTGTGAGCGCACGCGTGGAGGAGACGGCATGACCGCGATCGAGCTCGACCCCTCCGGTGTCGCAGCGGACTTCCGGGCCCAGGTGCGCGAGGACGTCACACGCCTCGCGGCGGACGGCCGCCCGCTCCGCGTGGTCGGCCTGCTCGGCCAGGAGAGCGGACCCGCGGCGACCTACGCGCGCTTCGCCGGGCGCGGCTTCCAGGACGTTGGCATCGAGTTCGACCTGCGCCATGTCGCGCCCGACGAGGTGGAGGCAGCGGTCGCCGAGGCGAACCTCGACCGCGACGTCAACGGCGTCTTCCTCTACTACCCGCTCACCGATCCCCGGGGCGACCGCTGGCTGCGCGAGCTCGTCGACCCGCGCAAGGACGTCGAGGGGATGCACTCGTTCTGGAGCCGACTCCTGTACGAGAACCAGCGGTACGTCGACCCCGACCGGTCGGTCCGCGCCATCCTCCCGTGCACGCCGCTCGCCATCCTGAAATTGCTGCAGAAGGCCGGGATGCGCGGCACCGACTCCAGCGCGCCCCTCGCCGGGGTCACCGCATGCGTCATCAACCGCAGCGAGCTGGTCGGGCGCCCGCTGGCCGCCATGCTCGCGAACGACGGCGCGCTCGTCCACTCGCTCGACCTCACCGGCTCGGTCACGTTCGAGCCGGCGATCGGCCGCCACACGCACGACGTCCGCGACTCGGGGGTCGACCGGGCGGAGGCGCTCGCGACCGCCGACGTCGTCATCTCCGCAGTGCCGTCGCGGTCGTTCGAGCTCATCCGGGGCGACGAGATCCGCGAGGGGGCCATCTGCGTGGATGTGGCCGAGTTCACCAACTTCGACCCGTCCGTCCGCGAGCGAGCGAGCGTATTCGTCCCGCGCGTCGGACCGCTGACGATCGCGATGGCGGCCCGGAACCTGGTGCGGTTGACGTCGGTGCAGTAGTCCGCGCAGCGGTTATATAGTTGACGCATATAAACAACCGCGTCTGCAAGGAAAACCGTGGCCCGCACCGGCATCTTCACCAAAGACCACCCCCACTATCGCTGGGTGGCGCTCTCGAACACCACCCTCGGCATGCTCATGGCGACGATCAACTCGTCGATCGTCATCATCTCGCTGCCCGCCATCTTCACCGGCGTCAAGCTCAACCCGCTCGAGCCGGGCAACGTGTCGTACCTGCTCTGGATGCTGATGGGCTACATGCTCGTCACCGCCGTGCTCGTCGTCATGTTCGGACGGATGGGCGACCAGTTCGGCCGCGTCCGCATCTACAACCTCGGCTTCGTCATCTTCACGCTGGCCGCCATCGCCCTCTGCCTCGACCCGTTCACCTCGGGCCCGGGCGCGCTGTGGCTGATCGTGTGGCGGTTCGTGCAGGGCATCGGCGGCGCCATGCTGTTCGCGAACTCGACCGCGATCCTCACCGACGCCTTCCCGGCCAACAAGCGCGGTTTCGCCCTCGGCCTCAACCAGGTGGCGGCGATCGCCGGCAGCTTCATCGGCCTCATCCTGGGCGGTGTCCTGGCCGAGATCGACTGGCGCGCCGTCTTCTTCGTGTCCGTCCCGTTCGGCGTGATCGGGACCATCTGGTCCATCAAGTCGCTGCACGAGGTCGGTCAGAAGAACCCTGGCCGCATCGACTGGCTCGGCAACGCGACGTTCGGTATCGGCCTGATCGCCCTGCTCACCGGCATCACCTACGGCATCCAGCCCTACGGCGGCTCCAGCCAGGGCTGGGGCAACCCGTGGGTGCTCAGCGCGATCATCGGCGGCATCGTGCTGCTCGCTGCCTTCGTGGTCGTCGAGCTGAAGGTGCCCGCGCCGATGTTCGATATGCGGCTGTTCCGCATCCGCGCGTTCTCCTCCGGCATCTTCGCCGGGTTCCTCGCCGCCATCGGCCGCGGCGGACTGCAGTTCATGCTGATCATCTGGCTGCAGGGCATCTGGCTGCCGCTCCACGGCTACAGCTACGAGTCCACGCCGCTCTGGGCGGGCATCTACATGCTGCCGATCACCATCGGCTTCCTCATCGCCGGCCCGATCTCCGGGGCGCTCTCCGACCGGTTCGGCTCGCGCGCCTTCGCGACGGTCGGCCTGCTGCTGGTCGCCGCGACCTTCGTCGGGCTGCTGCTCATCCCGGTGAACTTCGAGTACTGGCAGTTCGCACTGCTGACCGGCCTGAACGGCATAGGATCGGGCCTGTTCTCGTCACCGAACCGCACGGCGATCATGAACAGCGTGCCGGCGAACGAGCGCGGCGCGGCGTCCGGGATGGCCGGAGTCGCGCTCAACGCGGGCAGCTCGCTCTCGATCGGCATCTTCTTCTCGCTGATGATCGCCGGCCTCTCGGTCGCGCTGCCGTCGGCGCTGACCAACGGGCTGACGTCGCACGGGGTGCCCGCGAACATCGCAACGCAGGTCGGGAACACCCCGCCGGTCGGGTCGCTGTTCGCGGCGTTCCTGGGCTACAACCCCATCCAGAGCCTGCTCGGGCCGACCGGGATCCTCACCGCGCCGCACGTCGACGGGGCCACCCTGACCGGCAAGGAGTTCTTCCCGCAGCTCATCTCCGGGCCTTTCCACGACGGCCTGGTCGTCGTCTTCATCGCTGCAGCCGTCATGAGCCTCATCGGAGCCGTCGCGTCGTTCCTCGGCGGGGGGAAGTATGTTCATGAGGAGGTCGCCGCACCCGAGCGGGCGGCCACCGAGGAAGGCGAGGAAGTCGGTGCCCACCGCGCATGAAGCTGACGAGCGGCCGGCGGCCGGTGACGACGACGTCCCCGGCCGCCTGGCCCTGGCCGTCGGGCGGCTGAATCGCCGCATCCGGTCCTCCACGGGAGGGCTGAGCCACGGGCAGCTCTCCGCGCTGTCCACGATCGTGCGCAGCGGTCCGCTGCGCCCGAGCGAGCTCGCGGCCATCGAGGTGGCGGCGGCTCCGACCATCACCCGGATCGTCGCCGAGTTGGAGGCGCGCGGTCTCGTCGAGCGCACCCCCGACCCGCAGGACCGCCGGTCGCTGTTCGTGTCGCGCACGAAGGCGGGGACCGCGCTGCTGCTGGAGGCGCGGTCCGACCGGGCGCGCGCCGTCGCCGACGTGCTCGCCGAGCTCGCGCCGGACCAGCGGGACGCGATCCGTGCCGCCCTTCCGGCGCTGGAGCAGGCCGCGCAGGTCGCCCCGCCCGCCTGAGGGCGCTACTCGCCGCTGCTGCCGCGTGGAGGCTCGCGGCGCGGACGTGACGCGACCACCGGATACGCGCCGGTATAGCCCTGTCGCTCGGCTGCGATGGCGAGGATGCGCTTGCGCTGGGCGAACCAGCCGAGCACCAGCAGCGGGATGATGACCACGAGCGACGCGACCGTCCATGTCCCCGTCGGATAGTCGAACGCCATCAGCACGAGCACGGCCGCCAGGAAGGCGAGCGTCAGCCACGCGGTGAAGGGCGCACCGAACAGCCGGAACGACGGCCGTTCCAGCTTGCCCTGCAGTGACCAGCGGCGCAGCTGCATCTGGCAGAGCACGATCATCGCCCAGCTCGTGATGATGCCGAGCGACGCCACGTTGAGGACGATGTTGAACGCCTGCTCGGGGACGATCAGGTTCAGGAAGACGCCCAGCACGCCGATGGCCGCGGTCAGCAGGATGCCGCCGAACGGCACGCCCCGCGAGTTCATCCGGCGGGTGAAGGCGGGCGCGGCGCCGGTCTGGCCCATGGAGTGCAGGATGCGGCCGGTGGAGTACATGCCGGCGTTGAGGCTCGAGAGCGCAGCCGTCAGCACCACGAAGTTCATGACAGAGCCGATCACGGCGCTCAGCTGCGGTCCGCCGAGGTGGCTGAAGAAGGTCACGAACGGGCTCTCCGAGCCGGAGTAGGCCGTGGCCGGCAGGAGCAGTGCGAGCAGCAGCACCGACCCGCAGTAGAAGACGGCGATCCGGAACACGACGCTGTTGATCGCGCGCGGCATGATCTTCTCCGGGTTCGCGGTCTCTCCCGCCGCGATGCCGACCAGCTCGATCCCCGCGTAGGCGAACACGACGCCCTGGACGAGCACGATCGCCATGCCGATGGTCGCGACGCCGTGGGGGAGCAGCCAGCCGTTCTGGGCGAGCATGGTGACGCCCGTCGGGCCGAGGTCGGTCGGCCAGCCCGCCGCCAGCACGACGATGCCGACGACGAGGAACGCGGCCAGCGCGCCGACCTTGATCAGGGCGAACCAGAACTCCATCTCGCCGAACACCTTGACCGAGATCAGGTTCAGGCTCACCACGACGACCAGGGCGATGAGAGCGAGCAGCCACTGCGGCACCGCGGAGAACAGGCTCCAGTACTTGACGTAGAGGGCGACCGCGGTGGAGTCGACGATCGCCGTCATCGCCCAGTTGAGGAAGTACATCCAGCCGGCGACGTACGCCATCTTCTCGCCGAAGAACTCCCGCGCGTAGGACACGAACGAGCCGGAGGAGGGACGGTGCAGCACGAGCTCACCGAGAGCGCGCAGCACGAGGAACGCGAAGAACCCGCACACCGCGTACACCAGCACCAGCAGGGGCCCGCCCTCATGCAGGCGGCCGCCTGCGCCGAGGAAGAGACCGGTGCCGATCGCGCCGCCGATGGCGATCATCTGGAGCTGCCGGGCGGACAGCCCCTTTCGGTAGCCCTCCTGCTCGCCGGCGAAGTCCTGCGTCGGCGCGCCCGCGGGCGCGGCCGCCCCCGGCCGGTCGTCGAGTCCGTCGGCCGGCTGGTGGGGTGTGGTCATGTGCGCCTCCGTGTGGTCCAGCGTCCCAGGGTACCCGGAGGCGGGACCAGCTCAGTTCAGCGCGAGGAGGGCGGCTGCCGTGATCGCCAGGGCGAGCCCCGCCCATTGGACGGGAGCGACCCGCTCGCGAAGCACCACGGCCGCCAGCAGGATGGTGCCCGCGGGGTAGAGCGCCACGAGCACGGACATGGTGGTGAGATCGCCCGCGCGCAGGCCGATGAGGATGAGCAGGTTGGCGGAGGCGTCCAGCGCGCCCCCGGCGGCGGCGATCCCGGCGCCGCGGAGGGCGAGACGCGGCGCCTCGTCCCGGGCGTGTGCGCGTCGCCGCAGCACGAGGAGGGCCACGACGGCCCACATGATCGCGCCGTTCACCGCACGGTTGGCGATCAGCGGCACGACCCCGGAGTCGTCCGGCGTCTGATCGAGCAGGATGAGGAACACGCCGATCAGCGCGCCGGCCGCCACGGCCATCCCGAGGGCCCGCGCGCTCGGCCGCACCGCTCCCTTCTCCGGGACGAAGCCGACGAGCACGACGGCGACCAGCGCGAGCCCGAGGGCAACGTAGCCGACGATTCCGAACCGGTCGCCGCCGATCAGCCCCCAGGCCATCGGCACCAGCGCCGAGACCAGCGCGGTCAGCGGCGAGAGGATGCTCATCGGCCCGATCGCGAGGCACGCGTAGAGCAGCCCGACCGCGGCCGACCCGACGAGCCCGGAGAGGGCGCCCCAGCCGAGCGCGGCGGGCGACCAGACGCCACCGGCCGCCGGCACGGCGAGGAGGAGCAGGGCGAGACCGCTGACAGCGCCCACAGCGGTGGTCCGGATCGGGCCGATGCGCCGCGCGGCCACCCCGCCGAGGAAGTCGGCGGACCCGTAGACCAGTGCGCTCAGCAGCCCGAGGACTGCGGCCGGCATCAGCTCCCGGCCAGACGGTACGTGTGCAGCACGGCGCCCGAGTCGAACCGGGTCAGCTCGGCCAACTCGAACGTCCACTTCTCGTGGTCGTCCGGGAAGAGGCGGAGGCCGCCGCCGACCATGACCGGGTAGGTGAGCAGCCGGAGTTCGTCGACGAGGCCCCACACCAGCAGGGAGCGCACGAGTGAGGCGCTTCCCGCGACCAGGATGGGACCGCCGTCGCCGCCCTTCAGCGTCTGGACGGACGCACGCACGGGAGCCTCGAGGGCGGTCGCGTTCCAGGTCAGCTCTGCCGGCCGCGATGTCGCGACGGCTTTGGGCATGGCGTTCATCTTGTCGGCGAACTCGCCCTCGCGCGGTGGCCAGGCGTCCGCGAACTGCTGGTAGGTGCGTCGGCCGAGCAGGAGGGAGTCCGCCTCCAGCACCTCGCGAAGCTTGAAGGCGCGAAGGTCGTCGGTGCCGAAGGGGATGGTCCAGCCGGAGTGCGGGTGCGTGGGCTCGCCGCCTGGCGCCTCGACGACGCCGTCGAGGGTCATGAACTCGGTCACGATGAGCCGGCGCATGTGGCCGATGGTACCGGAGGCGGGGCTGTGGAGCGTCGAGTTCTCCACAGATGCGGCCGCTCCGGGGAACGCGTCGGCGGCCGCCGTTACGATCGAAGGCATGAGCTTCACCTCCGGCTGGGTCCCCGACGACAGGGATGCGCCTCCTCTCGACGAGGAGCCGCCTCCCGAGTTCGACGACCCGTATGCCGGGGCGGTGTGGGATGTGGTGCAGCCGGGCGGCGGGGGAGCGTCGCGTGGCGTCGGTTCCTCCGGTGGTGCTGGGCCGCGGAGTGCGAGTGCCAGTGCGGGTCGGCCGGCTGCGGCTGCGGCGGCTTCGGCGCCTGGGCCGGTGCGCGCTACGCCCGCGCGCTTCGCGTCCGCTCAGGACGCGCTGCGCACGGTGTTCGGGTACGACGAGTTCCGCGGGCAGCAGCAGGCGATCATCGAGCGGGTGGCCGGCGGCGGAGACGCCGTCGTCCTCATGCCCACCGGCGGCGGCAAGAGCCTCTGCTACCAGATCCCGTCGCTGCTGCGCGAGGGGACGGGTGTCGTCGTCTCGCCGCTCATCGCGCTGATGCAGGATCAGGTCGATGCGCTCACGGCCGTCGGCGTGCGCGCGGCGTTCCTCAACTCGACGCAGGACGCCGCGGCGCGCTCCGCCGTCGAGCGCGCGTACCTCGGTGGCGAGCTCGACATCCTCTACGTGGCGCCGGAGCGGCTGTCGTCGGAGGCGACGAAGCGCTTCCTCGAACGCGGGCGCGTCGCGCTGTTCGCGATCGACGAGGCGCACTGCGTGTCCCAGTGGGGGCACGACTTCCGGCCCGACTATCTCGCCCTGTCCGAGCTCGCCGACCGCTGGCCGGACGTACCGCGCATCGCGCTCACGGCGACCGCGACCGAGGCGACCCACCGCGAGCTGACGTCCCGGTTGAAGCTCGAAGGCGCAGAGCACTACGTCTCCGACTTCGACCGGCCGAACATCCAGTACCGGATCGTCCCCAAGGCCGAGCCGCGCAAGCAGCTGCTCGACTTCATCACGCGCGAGCACCCCGGCGACGCGGGCATCGTCTACGCGCTCTCACGGGCGTCCGTGGAGAGGACGGCCGAGTTCCTGTCCTCCCGCGGCCTGACGGCGCTGCCGTACCACGCGGGTCTCGAGGCGTCGCAGCGGGCGCGGACCCAGGCGCGGTTCCTGCGCGAGGAGGGCGTCATCGTCGTGGCGACCATCGCCTTCGGCATGGGGATCGACAAGCCCGACGTGCGCTTCGTCGCCCACATCGACCTGCCGAAGTCGGTCGAGGGCTACTACCAGGAGACCGGCCGCGCCGGCCGCGACGGCCTTCCCTCCACCGCGTGGCTGGCCTACGGCCTGCAGGACGTCGTGCAGCAGCGGCGCATGATCGACGACTCCCCGGGCGATCTCGCCCACCGCCGGCGCATGACGCAGCACTTGGACGCGATGCTCGCGCTGTGCGAGACGGTGCAGTGCCGCCGTGTGAATCTGCTCGCCTACTTCGGCCAGGAGTCGGGGCCGTGCGGCAACTGCGACACCTGTCTGACCCCGCCCGACAGCTGGGACGGCACGGTCCCGGCGCAGAAGCTGCTGTCGACGGTGGTCCGTCTCAAGCGCGAACGCAACCAGCGCTTCGGCGCGAGCCACCTGATCGACATCCTGCGCGGCAAGCGCACGTCCCGGGTCGAGCAGTACGGCCATGACCGGCTCGCGACCTGGGGCATCGGCGACGACCTCAGCGAGAGCCAGTGGCGCGGCGTCGCGCGTCAGCTCATCGCGCAGGAGCTGCTCAAGCCCGAGGGGGAGTACGGCGTGCTGACCATCACGCCGGCGAGCTCCGAGGTGCTGTCCGGCGGCCGGCAGGTCGTGCTGCGGACCGAGCCCGACCGGCCGGAGCGCACGTCCCGGTCGTCGCGCAGCGCGGGCTCGGCGTCGGCCGACCTCGCCCCGCACGACGAGCCCCTGTTCGAGGCGCTGCGCAGCTGGCGGGCCGGGCAGGCGCGCGAGCAGGGCGTCCCGGCGTACATCGTGTTCGGGGACGCCACGTTGCGGGCCGTGGCCGTCGCGCGACCGGCGTCGCTGGCCGATCTCGACGGCATCTCCGGCATCGGCGCCAAGAAGCGCGAGGCCTACGGCGAGGCGCTGCTCTCCGTGGTGGCGTCCGCGTCCGCCTGACGCCCTCTGGAGGGCGCCCCTCCAGGGCATCCCTTCCGGGGAAGCCCTTGCGGCCTCCCTGTGGGGGAGTATCGTCCATCGTTCCACCGCACGACCAGGGAATTACTTCGCCCGGGGCGGTGTTATGTCATTGAGCGATTACCAGCGAGCTCGAATGGAGGACTCAAGCTACATGGCACGAATGATCGAAGAGCTCGAGGACGAGACCGGGGCCGTCATCAAGTACAAGCGTCACGCGAACGGGCGGGGACTCGTCTCTCCGACGGCGCGGGTGGCCGAGTCGGCGTACATCGAGCCGACCGCCTACGTCGAGGCCGATGCACGTGTCGGGATGGACGCGTACGTCGGCGCCGGCAGCTGGATCGACAAGGGCGCCACGGTCGGCGACCGCACCTTCGTGGGCGCGAACGTCCACATCGGCGCGGGCTGCATCGTCGGCTCCGGCGTCAAGATCGGCAGTGGGGCGAAGCTCGGCGAGAACGCGATGATCGGCAACGGCGCGCACGTCGAACGCGACGCCCAGATCGCATCCGGCGCCGTCGTCGAGCTGAAGGGAGCCGCCGCCGCCCGGGCCGCGCTCACCACCCCGCTCCGGGCCCCGCGCCCGCAGCAGCAGCGCGACCTGCGAACCCGCCGGGCCCCCCGCCGCGCCGCCTGACCCCCACGCCGTCGAGCACAGGAGAAACGTCGTCCCGGACCTTCTGGGGCGACGTTTTCGCTGTGCTCGGGGGTTGCCGGCGTTGTGTGAGGTATTACGCCCCGGTCCCCCGGATTTGGACGGTTCCCACAAACGCGCGGGCGGGCGTCCCGACCCCCTTTTGTAGGCCGCGCACCGACGGTTTCCGCTGGCGCGACGGGCGTCGTAGCGTGACGATATCCCGCGACTTCCGTTAGGAGAGCTCATGGTCGACACTGCCGAACGCGTCCCGAGCGCGACCCCCGCCGTATCCCCGGCGCCCACCGTCCCCGAGCCCCCGCGCACCACCGGCGCGGCGCCGAAGGTCGACGTCGAGGCGCTGGGCCGGCAGCTGCTGGGCGACTGGGCGGAGGCACGCCTGGCCTCGCGTGCGCTCTCGTCGCGCCCGGAGATGCAGAAGCAGGAGGGACTCTCCGTCGCGGATCACCGCGCACGGGTCTTCGAGCAGTTGAAGCTCCTCGTCGAGAACGGGCAGGTGCACCGCGCCTTCCCGAAGTCCGTCGGCGGCCAGGAGGACAACGGCGGCAACATCGCCGCCTTCGAGGAGCTCGTGGCGGCCGACCCCTCGGTGCAGATCAAGTCCGGCGTGCAGTGGGGCCTGTTCGGCTCCGCCGTGATGCACCTGGGCACCGAGCATCACCACCAGAAGTACCTGCCCGCGATCATGTCGCTGGACGTGCCCGGCGCCTTCGCCATGACGGAGACCGGACACGGCTCGGACGTCGCGAGCGTCGGCACCACAGCCACCTACGACCCCGAGACGCACGAGTTCGTCATCGACACCCCGTTCCGGGGCGCGTGGAAGGACTACCTGGGCAACGCGGCGGTGGATGCGACCGCTGCGGTCGTGTTCGCCCAGCTGATCACCCAGGGCGTCAACCACGGCGTCCACGCCTTCTACGTCCCGATCCGGGATGCGAACGGCGACTTCCTGCCCGGGATCGGCGGGGAGGACGACGGCCAGAAGGGCGGCCTCAACGGCATCGACAACGGCCGGCTGCACTTCACCGGCGTCCGCATCCCGCGCACCGACCTCCTGAACCGCTACGGCGACGTGGCCGAGGACGGCACCTACACGTCGCCGATCGCGAGCCCCGGCCGCCGGTTCTTCACCATGCTCGGCACGCTCGTGCAGGGTCGCGTCTCGCTCGACGGTTCCGCGGTCATCGCCTCCAAGATCGGGCTGAAGATCGCGATCACCTACGCCGACCAGCGCCGGCAGTTCACCGCGGGAAGCGACAGCGACGAGGAGGTCATCCTCGACTACCAGCGGCACCAGCGCCGCCTGCTCCCGCGCCTCGCCACCACGTACGCCGCGAGCTTCGCGCACGAGGTGTTCCTGCACAAGTTCGACGACGTGTTCAGCGGCAAGGCGGACTCCGACACCGACCGGCAGGACCTCGAGACCATCGCGGCGGCACTCAAGCCGCTGAGCACCTGGCATGCGCTCGACACGCTGCAGGAAGCCCGGGAGGCCTGCGGCGGCTCCGGCTTCCTCACCGAGAACCGGATCACGTCGCTCCGCCAGGACCTCGACATCTGGGTCACCTTCGAGGGCGACAACAACGTCCTGCTGCAGCTCGTCGCGAAGCGCCTGCTGACCGACTACAGCCGTAAGTTCGCCAAGGCGGACGCCGGGGCGCTCGCCCGCTACGTCGTCACGCAGGCTGCGGGCAAGGCGTACCACGGGTCCGGTCTGCGGAGCGTGGCGCAGACGGTCCGCGACTTCGGCTCGACCGCGCGCTCGGTCAACTGGCTACAGGAGCCGACGACGCAGCGCGAGCTGCTCACGGCCCGCGTCGAGACGATGATCGCGCAGATCGCCGGCAAGCTGCGTCCAGCATCGAAGCTGGGCAAGAAGGCCGCGGCCGACCTGTTCAACTCCCAGCAGAACGAGCTCATCGAGGCCGCCAGGGCGCACGGCGAGCTGCTGCAGTGGGAGGCGTTCACGGACGCGCTGGAGCAGGCGCCGGACGCCGGCACCAAGCAGGTCCTGACCTGGCTGCGCGACCTGTTCGGCTTCGGCCTGATCGAGAAGCACCTGGCCTGGTATCTGATGAACGGACGTCTCTCGCCTCAGCGGGCACAGGCGGTCAGCGCGTACATCGACCGGCTGCTCACCCGCATCCGCCCGCACGCCGTCGGCCTGGTGGACGCGTTCGGTTACGGCCCGGAACTCGTCCGGGCGA
>JAEWJG010000265.1 GCA_023386675.1 Actinomycetes bacterium | reverse complement strand
CACGCGGCGTTGCTGCATCAGGCTTTCGCCCATTGTGCAATATTCCCCACTGCTGCCTCCCGTAGGAGTCTGGGCCGTGTCTCAGTCCCAGTGTGGCCGGTCACCCTCTCAGGCCGGCTACCCGTCGTAGGCTTGGTGGGCCGTTACCTCACCAACTACCTGATAGGCCGCGAGTCCATCCTTGACCGAAGTTCTTTCCACGTACAGGAGATGCCTCCGTACGTCGTATCCGGTATTAGCTTCCGTTTCCGGAGGTTATCCCAGAGTCAAGGGCAGGTTACTCACGTGTTACTCACCCGTTCGCCACTAATCCCCTAGAGCAAGCTCCAGGTTCATCGTTCGACTTGCATGTGTTAAGCACGCCGCCAGCGTTCGTCCTGAGCCAGGATCAAACTCTCCGTAAATGTTTAGCTCCACGATCGCAAGCGATCGGGAAACATAGTGCAGAGTCGGGCAGGAAATGTGCCTTCGTACTGCGAGTTTGTCTTGACTAGTTTCGAATATCTACTGACATTCTGTTTCTAATCCAAAGGAATCTCGCATCGACCACTAGACTAAGGTCTAGAAGGTCAATGCCGAGGTTATTTGGCATTTGACATTGTGCACGCTGTTGAGTTCTCAAGGATCGGACGCTCTCGCTTTTCAACCTTCCGGCTGTCTCTGCGAGGCAACTTCTCTACCTTACCACTCTCAGTCAGTTTGTCAAGTTGGCCGTTTCGCGCTCTTTCGTTCATCCATCGTGGGATACATCCGATTTGCACGAACCGAACCGGTTAGACCTGCTCAGTGAGTGGGGTGTTAATCCTAAGCGCAGCAAGCGAACTTATTCAAGTTCAGGATTGCCGCTAGGCTTTGGATTTGGTCCCGCTTGAGGCCGGGGAGCTCTTCCGCTCTCCCGCACCTTTGGGGTGACAAGTAAGTACTTTACGCAGGCCTCCGGGGCCTCGCAAATTCGGCCCACATCCCGGGCGTGTCGTGCTTGACTTCCGCGGAATCACGCGGATCTTCCTCATACGTTCCGGCGCCACGTCCCCCGAAACGAGAAGAACCCCCTCGAATCCGTTCGGATCCGAGGGGGTTCTTTTTCGTTCGGGTGGGAGTCGCTCACAACCCCGAGTACGCGTGCAGTCCGTGGAAGAACACGTTGACGATGCCGAAGTTGAACAGCACCGCGGCGAAACCGATGATTGCCAGCCACGCCGAACGCGACCCGCGCCAGCCGCGCGTCGCCCGCGCGTGGATGTATCCGGCGTAGATCACCCAGATGATGAACGTCCAGACTTCCTTGGTGTCCCAACCCCAGTACCGCCCCCACGCCTTCTCGGCCCAGATGGCGCCGGCGATCAGCGTGAACGTCCAGGCGATGAAGCCCACGATGTTGATCCGGTAGGCGAGGTTCTCGAGAGCGACCGAGCTCGGAAGGGTCGCCAGGAACCGGAACTGCTGCGGCCGCGACTCCGCGACCTGCCGTTCCCGCCGGTACTGGAGCAGCTGCAATCCCGACAAAGCGAACCCGAGCGCGAAGAACGCCGTGCCCAGCACGGCCACGACGATGTGGATGACGAGCCAGTACGACTGCAGCGCCGGCTGCAACGGGACCACCGGGACGTAGTACCGCAGCAGCGCGATCCCCTGCAGCACCAGGACGAGTCCGAGGACGAAGGTGCCGACGTACGTGATCGGCCACTTCAGGTTGGCGATCAGGAAGACTCCGATGATGACGAGCGTGCCCGTCATCGAGAACTCCCACATGTTGGCCCAGGGCACACGGTCCGCTGCGATGCCGCGCAGGACCACCGCCACGAGGTGGAACGCGAACCCGATCGTGGTGAGTACGAACGCCCACTTCAGGGAGGCGCCTCCCCCGGTGCCGTTCATCACGTCGTCCTCGACGCGAGTGCTGATACGGGAGGACAGCCGGCCGAGTGCCGACGACGGAGGCGGCGTCGGCTCGGGCGGCGTGCCGCCGATCACTGAGGCGGCGGGAGCGCCGACGGGTGTCGCGACCTCTGCGCGGCGTGCCACCGCACTCGGGACCACGGCGGCCTCGACAGCGGTCGCTCGCGCGCCGCGCCGGGCGAGATCGAGCGCGAAGGCGATGAACGCCGCCGCGTAGAGTCCCATCGCCGCGTACAGGAACACGGTCGACAGTTGAGCCAAGGTTTCGGTCACGATCCCAGCCTAAGTCGTCGGAGGGCCGGTGAGGGCCCGAGTGTGCTGATCGGCCACGGCCGTCACCGCCGCCAGGAGGTTCGGATCCTCACCGCGGGCGAGGCCCGCGTACTCGAGCGTGAGCGATCCGTCCGGGTTCTCGATCGCCTTCACCCAGAGCCGGCGGCGCGGGACGAAGAGCGACGTGAGGAGCCCGAGCAGGATGAGCACCGCGAACAGCAGCACCCAGATCTGCGCCGGGTCGTGATGCACCTCGAGGGTGGCGAACCGCTTCACGCCGTCGAGGGAGATGGTGCCGAGGCCGTTGGGCAGCTCGACCGTCTGCCCTGGCTTCAGCTCGAGCGCCTTGGTCTTGGTCGGCGGCCCGGCCAGCTGCTCGAGCGTGTCCGTGTTGAGGCTGTACACGGACTGGGGCACTCCGTCGTCGACGCCGAGGTCGCCGGCGTAGACGTTGAGGCTCAGCACAGGGTCCCTCAGCCCGGGGAACTTGGATGCCAGGGCACCCTGCGCGGTCTGGCTCGCCGTGACGGTCGGGTAGAAGAAGCCGATCATCCCGACCTGCTCTTTGAGCCCGTCAGGAATCTTCACGAAGCCCAGGGATGTGAGGTTCGGGTCCGCCTGCGGGATGAACGGCACCGAGTCGCTGAAGACGACCTTCCCGGAGGTGTCCTTCACGGTGATCGTCGGCGCGTACCCGTTGCCGAGCAGGTAGACGTTCGTGCCGCCGATCGCCAGCGGCTCGTTCACCTTGATGGTGGTGTCGTCCGTCGCGTCGCCGGGACCGGTCGTCGTCACGTGCGCCGTGTAGTCGAGCGGAGTCCCGATCGCATCCTGGTTCTTCGTCTCGTACCGCACATCCAGCTTGTTCACCGCGATCGAGAACGGCGCGAGCGAGGCGTCGCTGAAGAAGCGCCCGGGGTTGAACGAGTTGTACGACGGCAGGCTGTTCACGAAGCTCTGACCCTCGACCACGATCTTCTGACCCGTGTAGCCGAATCCGCCTCCCACGCCGATCGCCAGCAGCACGCCGAGCAGCGCGATGTGGAAGACGAGGTTGCCGGACTCGCGCAGGTAGCCGCGCTCGGCCGAGACCGACGTGGACCGCGCATCCTGATACAGGGCGACGCGGTAGCGGTTCGCCTTCAGAACGTCCCGCGCGGTCAGGATCGGATCGGCGCCCGCTGTCCTCAGCTCGGCCGGCAGCACGCGGGACTGGAAACCCGCCATGCGCGCCAGCCGCACCGGCGTCCTCGGCGGTTTGGCGCGCATCGCCTGAAAGTGGTGCGTAGTGCGCGGGATGATGCACCCGATCAGGGACGCGAACAGCAGCAGGTAGATGGCGGAGAACCACACCGACGTGTAGACGTCGAAGAACTGCAGCTTGTCGAGCACCGGCGCCAGCGACGGATTGTCGGTGAAGTACTTGGTGACGCCGTTCGGGTCGGAACTGCGCTGCGGGACGAGCGATCCGGGGACCGCGGCGATCGCCAGCAGGAGCAGCAGGAACAGCGCCGTGCGCATGCTCGTGAGCTGCCGCCAGAACCAGCGGAGCCAGCCCGTCGGGCCGAGCTTCGGCTGGTTGACGTCCGCATCCTCCCTCGGGGGAGCTGCGTCGATGTGATCAGAGGGCCGGCTCAAAACCTTGGATCACCGCCAAGAACTGGGACATGAGCTCGCTCCACAGCCCGGTCACCATGAGGATGCCGATGACCACCAGGAGCGCGCCGCCGATGATGTTGATGGCCCGGATGTGCCGCTTCAGGAAGGCGACGGAACCCGCCACCCAGTCGAACCCGAGGGCCACGAGGAGGAACGGGATGCCGAGGCCGATGCAGTAGAACAGCCCGAGCAGTGCGCCGCGCCACGGGGAACCGCTCCCGACGCTGAGCGCGCTGATCGCCGCGAGCGTCGGGCCGATGCACGGGGTCCATCCCAGCCCGAACACGATGCCGAGCAGAGGCGCGCCGATCAGCCCGGTTGCCGGCCGCCACGTCGGCTTGATGGTCCGCTGCAGGAACGAGAACTGGCCGATGAAGACCAGGCCCATCACGATGACGAGGCCGCCCAGGATGCGGACCACGACGTCCTGCCAGCGCACGAGCCAATAGCCGAGTGCGCCGAAAGCCGCCCCGTACGCGACGAAGACGATGGCGAAACCGAGGATGAAGAGGGCGACACCCGTGAGCAGCCGCGACCGGTCGCGCTTCGCCCCCGGGTCGCTGATACCGCCGACGTACGCCAGGTAGCCGGGCACGAGCGGCAGGACGCAGGGTGACGCGAACGAGACCAGTCCCGCGAGGAGTGCGATCGGGAGGGCCAGCAGGAGCTGGCCGCTGAAGACGATCTGACCGACGCCGCCCACGTCAGTGCTCGGCCACGGCGTCGGAGATGAGCGTGTCGAGGATGCTCTTGTCGGGGATGGCGCCGAGGATGCGCGCGGCGACGCGTCCCTCCCTGTCGACCACCAGCGTCGTGGGGGTCGCCTTCGGCGGGACGGTCTTGCTGAACGCGAGCAGCACCGATCCGGTGTCGCGGTCGAGCACCGAGGGGTAGGTCACACCCTTGTCCTTCTCGAAGCTCGCGGCCGTCTGCACCGAGTCGTACAGGTTGACGCCGAGGAAGCCGACGCCCTTGGACGCGTACTTCTGGCTGAGCGACTGGAGGTCGGGAGCCTCGACGCGGCACGGCGGGCATCCCGCGTACCAGAAGTTGACGACGAGGACCTTCCCCGCGTAGTCCTTCGAGGTCACGGTGTCGCCGTTCTGCAGCTTGCCGCTGAACGAGACCGGCTCGCCGCGGTTGCCCGCGGCGTACTCGCTGACGGTGCCGTCGCCGGCGATGTAGTTCTGGCCGCTGCCGGAGCGGTACTGGTTCGCGAGGCTGTCGTTAGCCGTGCAACCGGTGAGGGCGATCGCGGCCACGGCCACGGCGGCACCGAGCGAGAGGATGCGCGAGCGGACCCGGGATGCTGCGCTCATACGGCGCCCACATCCGTCGCCCCGACGAGCAGGCCGGCGGCGGGTTCGACGTAACCGGTCTCGGCGTAGCGCCGCGACGCCTCGCTGCGCCCGGGGTGGACGGCGACCGGGCCGTCACCTGGGCGCGCGTCCGTCGGCTTCTTCTCGGGCTCCGGGGCGAGTTCGAACGTCGTGATGCTCGACAGCGCGCAGCGCCGCTTGCGAGGGTCGTGCGGGTAGCGGTGGCCGCTGACCGAGAGGTGCGTGACCCAGATCGGGAGCTGGTGGCTGACGAGAACGACGTCGCCGTCGTCGACCGACTCGAATGCGTCGTCGATCGCGGCGAGCATGCGCCGCTCGATGCTGGTGTAGGCCTCGCCCCAGCTCGGCCGGAGCGGGTTGACGAGGAAGGGCCAGTACGCCGGCTTGCGGACAGCCAGCTTCATCCGTGTGCCCTCGAAGCGGTTGGTCGGCTCGATGATCCGCTCGTCGATCACGGGGTCGAGGCCCAAAGCCTCTGCGATCGGTGCAGCCGACTCGCGTGTCCGCTGGAGCGGTGAGACGCGCAGCGCGCGGACCGGGCGGTCGCGGGCGACGAGCTCCTCGGCTGCGGCCAGGGCCATACGGTGGCCGAGTTTGGAGAGGCCGAATCCCGGCAACCTGCCGTACAGGATGCCGTCGGGATTGAACACCTCGCCATGACGGACGAGGTGGACTTGGCTCGCTACCACCGCTCCAGTCTACGGAGGGCTTCCCCTTGAATTCACTGAGCGCCCGCGCGGCTGCGGACGGCGGGTTCTCCACAGTTCGGACAGGTGAGTGTCTTATCCACATATTCTCCCTTGCCGCTCTCTCAGCTTGCGCGTCTCCGTAGCGTCGAGCCATGGCCAACGAGGAAGAGGGAGAGGCTCTTGCAGACATTCCCAACCATGACCGCCCGCGGGAGCGGATGCGACGCCTGGGCATCGGATCGCTCACCGACGACGAGGTGCTCGCGCTGGTGCTCGGCTCCGGTCAGACAGGGCTCAGCGTGCTCGCCCTTGCGCGATCGGTGCTGCGGAGGACGGGTGGATTCCCCGGCCTCGCGACGATGGACTTCGCCCGGCTCGAACGTCTCCCTGGAGTCGGTCCGGCGACCGCGGGCCGACTGGTCGCCATCACCGAGATCTGGCGGCGAGCCGGAGCGCCGGCCGCCTGGACCCGGCTCATCGACCACAAGACCGTGGCAGAGGTGGTGCGGCCCGAGCTCCTTCACCGCGACAGCGAACGGTTCGTCGTCGTCGTGGCTGACCGGGCGGCACGACCGATCGAGCTCGTACTGCTGCGGGACGGAGGAGTGGATGAGACCTCCATCCAGCCCGCAGACGTCTTACAAGCGGTGCTCACCCGCGGCGGCCGGTCGTTCGCTGTCGCGCACAACCACACGTCCGGACTGCTCGACGCATCCGTCGCCGACCTCATGCTCACCCGACGGCTCGATCAGGCGGCCGCGACCCTCGGGCTGCGCTTCCTCGGACACATCCTGGTGGCCGGCGACACGTGGACCGCGCTTCCGACCACCGGTTCCGGCGCTACGGCGTCAGGCGCGTCGGGCCGCGGAAGAGATAGGTCGTCTCGCGCAGGTTCGAGAGGTGCAGCATGAGCATCAGCACACGGGCGAGGCCCATACCGAATCCGCCGTGCGGCGGAATCCCGTAGCGGAAGAACTCGAGGTCGATCTCGTTCGGGTCCAGGCCCTTGTCTCGCGCCTGCGCCTCGATGATGTCGACCCGGTGCTCACGCTGCGCGCCGGTGGAGATCTCGACGCCGTTGAAGATCAGGTCGTAGCTCTTCGTCAGCGAGGGGTCGTCCTCATACCGCATGTGATAGTACGGCCGGATGGTCGCTGCGTAGTCGGTCAGGAAGACGAATTCGTGGCCGTAGGTCTCCTTGACGTACGCGGAGATCTGGCGCTCGCCCTCGGGGTCCATGTCGTCGTCGGCACGCGGCACTTCGTAGCCGCGCTCGGCCACGATGCGCTTCGCCTCAGCGAGGGGAATGCGCGGGAACGGCGTCGACGGCACCGTGATCTCGACGCCGAACAGGCGCTCGATCGCCTCGCCGTGCTTCTCCTTGACCGCCGTGAAGCCGGCGACGAGGAGTTCCTCATGCACCTTCATGACGTCCTCGTGGCTGTCGATCCAGCTGATCTCCGTGTCGACGCTCGTGAACTCGGTGGCGTGACGGCTCGTGAAGCTCGGGTCGGCGCGGAACGCCGGGCCGATCTCGAACACGCGCCCGAAACCGGCTGCCTGCGCCATCTGCTTGAAGATCTGCGGGCTCTGCGCGAGGTACGCCGTTGTCTCGAAGTACGGCAGCTCGAACAGCTCGGCGCGGGACTCGGACGCCGACGCCATGAGCTTGGGTGTGTGGATCTCGACGAAGCCGTTGTCCACCCAGTACTGGCGGAGCGCGTGCTCGAAGGTGGTCTGCACGCGGAAGATGAGGTTGTGGCGCGGCTCGCGCAGGTCGAGGAAGCGCCAATCCATGCGCTTGTCGATGCCGCTGTCGGCGGCGATCGGCGTCTCCGGGATGGCCGCGGTCTCGACCTCCAGCGACGACAGCCGGATCTCGATGCCACCGAGCTTGACCCGTTCGTCGTGCTTGAGCTCGCCGGTTGCGCGGACGAAGGTCCCCTGGGAGAGACCGGAGATCGTGACAGCGGGCTCGTCGGCGACCACGGCGCCGTCCTCGCCGACGGTACGCGGGTTGACCAGCTGGACCGCGCCCGACTCGTCGCGCATCACGACGAACTGCACCTTCTTCTGGTCGCGGACGGTCTCGACCCATCCGGCGACGCTCACGGGGCCGTCCGGAAGGGCGGCGAGGTCTTTGATCAGAACGCGTGCTGTCACGAGCCCCAAGCCTACCCGTGCGCCGGGTGTGAGAATGGAGGGACCAGGCACGAAGGAGTAGCCCATGAGTTCCGACGACGTCGTCATCCTGTCCGCCGCCCGCACGCCACTCGGCAAGATCAAGGGCGCGCTCGCGTCATTGAGCGCGGTCCAACTCGGCACGATCGCGGTCCGGCAGGCGCTCGAGCGGTCGGGGATAGCAGCGGACGATGTCGACACGGTCATCTTCGGGCAGGTGCTGCAGGCCGGCGCCGGCCAGAACCCGGCACGGCAGACGGCGATCGGTGCGGGGATCGGCTGGGACGTGCCCGCCACGACCATCAACAAGGTGTGCTTGTCGGGTCTGGCGGCGGTCACCGACGCCGCACGTCTCATCCGGACAGGGGAGGCGACCGTCGTGGTCGCCGGAGGCCAGGAGTCCATGACGAACGCGCCGCACATCCTGCCCGGGTCGAGGAAGGGATGGAACTACGGCTCGATCCAGGCCCTCGACTCGGCGGCCCACGACGGCCTGACCGACGCCTTCGACGGGGAGTCGATGGGCGCGTCCACCGAGAAGTACACGGAGCGATTGGGCCTGCGTCGGGAGGCGCAGGACGAGTTCGCGGCGCGCTCGCACCAGCGGGCAGGCAAGGCCGCGGCCGATGGCACCTTCGACCAGGAGATCGCGCCGGTCAGTATTCCGCAGCGCAAGGGCGACCCGATCATCGTCAGCACGGACGAGGGAGTGCGGCCGGATTCGACTGCGGAGACGCTCGCCGGGCTCCGGCCGAGCTTCGCCGAGGGCGGCACACTGACGGCGGGCAACTCGTCGCCTCTCAGCGACGGCGCGGCAGCGCTCGTACTCACCAGCCGCGAGAACGCGGAGCGGCTCGGGCTGGAGTGGCTCGCGCTGGTGGGGGCGAGTGGACAGGTGGCCGGCCCGGACAACTCGCTGCACTCGCAGCCGTCCCGCGCGATCGACGCCGCGCTGCGGCGGGCCGGGTGGAGCGTATCCGAGCTGGATGTGATCGAGATCAACGAGGCATTCGCAGCGGTCGCCTTGCAGTCGATGTCCGACCTGGGGCTCGACCCGGCCAAGGTGAACATCCACGGCGGAGCGATCGCTCTCGGGCATCCGATCGGCGCATCGGGGGCTCGTCTCGCCGGGCACGCGGCGCACGAGCTCGCCCGCCGCGGAGCGGGCCGGGCCGCTGTCGCACTGTGCGGCGGCGGAGGCCAGGGAGACGCGCTGCTGCTCTACCGCTGAGCCGGGCTAGCGGGTGGGCGTCACCTGCGGCGCGGTCAGCGCTCCAAGTGACGCTCCTCCGGACCGGTGTACTGCGAGAGCGGGCGGATCAGGGAGTTGGCGGCGTACTGCTCGAAGACGTGCGCCGTCCATCCCGCCACGCGAGCGGCGGCGAAGAGCGGCGTGAAGGTCTCCGTGTCGAAGCCCATGAGGTTGTACGCGGGGCCGGAAGGGTAGTCGAGGTTCGGCTTGATGTTCTTCCGCTCGGCCATCGCGTTCTCGAGGGCATCGTAGAGGTCGAGCAGATCCTGCCGGTCGTAGTGGCCGACCAGGGTGACGAGTGCGGCACGCATCGTCGGCACCCGGGAGTCGCCGTTCTTGTACACACGGTGGCCGAAGCCCATGATCTTGCGCTTCTCGGCCAACGCGGAGTCCAGCCAGTCCGCAGCGCGGTCCGCGGTGCCGATCTCCTCGAAGGCGTGCATCACGGCCTCGTTGGCGCCCCCGTGAAGCGGACCCTTGAGGGCACCGATCGCGCCCGTGACGGCCGAGTACACGTCGGACAGGGTGCTGGCGATCACGCGCGCGGTGAAGGTCGAGGCGTTGAACGAGTGCTCCGCGTACAGGACGAGCGAGACCCGGAAGGCCTCCACCACCACGTCGTCCGGCACCTCGCCGAACGTCAGCCAGAGGAAGTTGCGCGAATAGTCGAGGTCGTCCCGCGGCTCGACGGGTTCGAGCCCACGACTCCGGCGTTGGATGTAGGCGACGATCGTCGGAAGCTGCGCGAGCAGGTAGATCGCGCGTCCCTCGTTGAGGTCGCTGTCCAGGATGCCGTCCGGCTGCTGCAGGGTCGCGTCGAGGCCGCCGAGCTGGCTGACCGCCGTGCGGAGCGCGTCCATGGGGTGGGCCGATACCGGGATGTCGTCGAGCGCACGCCGGGTGCGGTCGTCGAGCCGGCGGAGCGAACGCTCCAGCGACTCGAAGGCGACCAGCTCGTCGGCGGTCGGGAGCTCCCCGTGCCAGAGCAGGTAGGCGACCTCTTCGAACGAGCAGTAGCGGGCCAGCTCCTGGACCGGGTATCCGCGGTAGAGAAGGGAGTTGGTCTGCGGGTTGACCGAGGAGATCGTCGTCGTGTCGACGACGACTCCCGCCAGTCCCTTGTGGATCTCCGGGTCGGACATCTGTGCTCCTTCGCAGCTGTCGGGGTCGGCGTGCCTGCGGGCCGGCCGAGGCGGTCGCTAGCGGCGCACCTCGAAGTTGTACACCGAGGTGTCGAACGCGTTGTAACCCTCGTAGTTAATCAGTTCGTACAGGTCGGCGCGATGTTGCATCTCGCCGAGCATCGGCTTCAGCGTGCCCTCACCGAGCAGCTGGTCCAACCCGCGTTCCGCCGCCCCCATCGCCAGGCGCAGCAGGGAGACGGGCCAGATCACGATGTTGACGCCGACGTCGCGCAGCTGGTCGACGGTGAAGAGGTCGCTCTTCCCGAACTCCGTCATATTGGCGAGGATCGGCACGTCCACGGCGGCGCGAACAGCCTCGAACTCGGACAGGTCGGCCATCGCCTCCGGGAAGAGTGCGTCGGCTCCGGCGTCGACGAGCGCCTTGGCGCGGTCGATCGC
>JAEWJG010000200.1 GCA_023386675.1 Actinomycetes bacterium | reverse complement strand
GTCCAGGCGTCCTCACGGGAGTAGAACGAGCCGGCGTCGGTCACGTGGTACTGGCCGAGCACCGAGCGCTGCACCTTGAACAGGTCGGACGGGTACCGCACGTGGCTCATGAGCTGCGCGCTCATGTCGCCAACCGGCTTCACCGTCGTCGGGAAGACCTTCTCCCACGTCTTCAGCACCGGGTCCTCGGTGTCCCAGGCGTAGAGAGTCACGGAGCCGTCGTATGCGTCGACCGTGGCCTTCACCGAGTTGCGGATGTAGTTGATGTCGTCGAACGCGTACGCGGGCTTCGGCGTGTCCTTGTCCGCGGTGGCATCGCTGAGGCTGCCGACGTGCGAGTACGGGAACTGGTCGCTCGTGGTGTAGCCGTCGACGATCCACTTGACCCGGCCGTCGACGACCGCGGGGTAGGCCTGCGAGTCGAGGGTCAGGTAGGGCGCGACCTTCTGCACCCGCTTGATCGGGTCGCGGTCGTAGAGGATCTGCGAGTCGCTGTTCACCGCGTCCGACAGCACGATCTGCTCGTCCTGGAACTTCAGCGCGTAGACCAGCCGCTTGAAGATGTTGTCGAGCTTCGGGCCGCCGTTGCCGGAGAACGTCGTGTACGTCTGCTGCGCGCCGCTCGCACCACCCGGGTAGTCGAGCTCGATCGACTTGCTGGACTTCGGCGCTCCGACGATCGAGTACGTCGGCGACTGCTCCCCGAAGTAGATGCGCGGCTGGTAGCTGCCCAGCGTCCCCGTGGTCGGGATGCCGGACTCCATGAAGACCGGCTGGCCGTCGGGCGAGCGCTGGTTGCCGTACGCGGCCACGAGGCCGTAGCCGTGCGTGTAGACGACGGTGTCGTTGAACCAGTTGCGCGCGCTGCCGAGACCGGACTGCTGCAGCTCGCGCACGGCGACCACCGCATCCTGCTGCGTGCCGTTCATCTGGTAGCGATCGACGTTCAGCTTGTCGGGGAACGCGTAGTACTGCCGGAACTGCTGCAGCTGCCGGAACGACGGGCTGACGACGGCCGGGTCCAGGATGCGGATCTGCGCGGTCGTCTGCGCGTCCTGCCGCAGCGCGCCCTGCTCGGCGGTCGTCTTGGCGTTGTACGGGATGGTGTCGATGTCGGTGAGCCCGTACGCCTCGCGGGTGGAGTCGATCCCGCGCTGCACGTACGGGGTCTCGAGCGTCTTCTGACTCGGGTCGACCTGGAACCGCTGCATGACCCACGGCACGATGGCGCCGGCGACCAGCGCCGCGACGATGAGCAGCGCGGTGCCGACGATCGGGAACCGCCAGCGGCCGATGAACGCGGTCAGCACGAACAGCAGCGCGACGAGGATCGCGGCGCCGGCGAGGATCGCGCGGCCCGGGATGGTCGCGTTGACGTCCGTGTACGCCGCGCCGTTGATCATGTCGTTGACGTTGGAGTCGGTGACCGTCGCGTAGCGGTCGAGCCAGATGCTGATGCCCTGCAGCAGGAGGTAGAGCGCGGCGATGACCGAGATCTGGACGCGCGCGGCGCGCGAGATGCGGACCTCGCGCCCGCTCACGCGGATCGAGCCGTAGAGGTAGCAGGTGGCGAGCGTCGCGAGCAGCGAGATGAGCACGACCGCGGAGGCGAAGCCGACGGCGCTGCGGTAGAAGGGCAGCGCGAACAGGAAGAAGCCGATGTCGAGATGGAACAGCGGGTCGGTCTTGCCGTAGGACGTGCCGTTCAGCCACATGGCCGCCGTCTGCCAGCGACTCGCCGACGAGACGCCGGCGAAGATGCCGAAGACGATCGGGATGCCGTACATCGCGAGGCGCCGCAGCGGTTCGATGACCTGCTGGTAGCGGTCGAGCTGGGAGTTGAGCTTCGCGTAGACCGGCCGGAGGCGGTAGGCCAGCTGGATCGACAGCCACAGCGGGAGCGCCATGCCGAGGAAGCCGATGAAGAACATCGTGATGCCCGCGAACCACTGCGTGGTCAGCACGTTGAGGTAGCCGAGCTGGTTGTACCAGAGGATGTCCGCGTACAGCCCCGCGAAGACGAAGAACAGGATCACGACCGCGACGATCGCCCCGAGGGTGATCCAGATCGCCGCGCGCCGGCGGCCTGCGGGACGGACAGCAGCTGTTGAACTCACGTATGGCCTTCTTGGTCTCGCGTGGCGGGGGCGAGAACCATCCTAGGCAGTGGAGGCTGCGAGATTGCTGCGGCCCGGCGGTGATCAGCCTGCGGGGCAGGTGGGAAGGGCCGCCGTGCTCGATCCGTCGCGCACGGCCTTCAGCACCTTCAGCGAGTCGGCGAGCGTCTTCACGGCGAACACCTTCAGGCCGGCCGGAATATGGCCGGTGACCTCGTCGCAGTTCGAGGCGGGCGCGAGGAAGTAGGCCGCCTTCCCGGTGTCCCGCGCCGCGTACATCTTCTGCCGGATGCCGCCGATCGGTCCGATCTGGCCGGTGTTGTCGATGGTGCCGGTGCCCGCGACCCGCTTGCCGCCGTTGAGCGACTCCGGGGTGAGCTTGTCCATGATCCCGAGCGCGAACATCTGGCCGGCACTGGGGCCGCCCACGTCGTTGAGCTGGATCTTCACGTCGAAGGGGAAGGTGTAGTCCATCCCTGCGCCGATGCCGAGCACGACCTGGCCCTGCGACTCCGTCGGCGTGATGGACACGGTGGAGGCTGCGCCGTCGCGCAGGATGCCGAGCTCGGCGGCCTTCGTGGTGCCGTTCGCCTTGACCGCGTCCCGCAGCTCCTGGACGCTCGTGATCTTCTCGCCGTTGACGGACGTGATCTCGTCGCCCACCTTCAGCACCTCGGCCGCGGGCGTCCCCGTGATCAGCTGCTTGACCGCGACGTTCTCGGGGAAGGTGTAGCCGAGCTGGTTCAGGGCGGCCGCGATCGCATCCTGCTGCGAGTCGACCATGAGGGCGGCGTTCTCGGCGTTCGACTGCTCGGTCGTGGTGCCGGGCGGGAAGACGGTGTCGAGCGGGAGCACCGCCTTGCTCGGCTGGAACCAGGCGGCCGCGATCTCGAACCACGTCGGCCGCTGCTCCGGGTTGCCGACGACCGACACCGTGAGCAGGTCGAGCGAGCCCTGCGTCGGGTAGGTCTTCTTGTCCGGGATGCTGATGAGCTCCTTGGCGTCGCCGCCCGTGGCCGATCCCACCGGCTGGTCGGTGCCGAGGGTGTTGAACACCGGACCCGGCTGCTCGATGACGAACGGGGCGGGTACGAGCGCGAGGACCAGGGCCACCACGACGGCCACACCGATGGCGATCCACCCGGCGATGACCCGCCGCGGCGGCGCCACCCGGACCGGTTCGCCGCCTGCCGGCGGCAGACGATCGTCGTCGAACAGGGTCACGGGATGGGTCCTCTCGATCGGTGTTCGCCACGGGCGCACGGTCCGAGGGTGAGCTTAGGCCAATTCTCACCCGCCACCCCGCTGCCAGCGGCTAGCGTAGATGACGAGCCTGAAGCCGAGCCGACGGCCCTCCCCGACGGCCGGCTCGCACCGAGGAGAGGGACGCTGACCATGGCCGACGATCGCAACGACGACCGGGACCCGGACCGCGACGACGACGAGTTCCGCGACATGCTGAGCCAGTTCCTCTCCGGGAACGGCGCGTCGATCGACCCGAGCCGGCTGGCCGGCGCCGCGGGTCTCCCCAACGACCCGGCCAGCATCCAGGCGCTCCTCGGGCAGCTGCAGAACGCGCTGATGAATCCGGGCGGCGGCGTCAACTGGGACATCGCCGCGCAGCAGGCGCGGCAGCTCGCGTCCGACGGCGCCCACGCTGTCACTCCCGCCGAGCGCGCGTCCCTCGACCAGGCCTTCCACGTCGCCTCGCTCTGGCTGGACCAGGCCACCGGCGTCGCCGGACTCAGCGCCACGCCGGAGCTCATCGGCCGCGCCGAGTGGGCCCGGCAGACCATGCCGCTGTGGACCCAGCTCGCCGAGCCTGTCGCCCTCAGCATCTCGGACGCGCTCACCCGTGTGCTCTCCGAGCAGGCCCCGGAGGAGATGCAGGCGCTGCTGCAGAACGCCGGCCAGGTCATGCGCTCCATCGGCGGAGCCCTCTTCGCGATGCAGCTCGGCCAGGTGGTCGGGCAGCTGTCGAAGGAGGTCGTCTCGGGAGGCGACATCGGCATCCCGCTGCTGCCGGAGGGCCAGGCGGCGCTGATCCCGCAGAACGTCGCCGAGTTCGGTGACGGCCTGGACATCCCGGAGGACCAGATCCAGCTGTACCTGGCGGTGCGCCCGCTCGCGCCCGCCCCCCGGGTCCGCCCCGCCCACA
>JAEWJG010000196.1 GCA_023386675.1 Actinomycetes bacterium | reverse complement strand
CGCCGGGACGTACTCGCTCGGGATGAAGCAGCGGCTCGGCATCGCCGGCGCGCTGCTGACCGACCGCGACCTGCTCGTCCTCGACGAACCCACCAACGGCCTCGACCCGCAGGGGACGCGCGAGGTGCGGACGCTGGTCCGCTCGCTCGCCGACGAGGGCACCACCGTGTTCGTCTCCAGCCATCTGCTCGCCGAGATCGAGCAGGTCTGCACGCACGCCGCGATCATGCGCGCCGGGCGCCTGGTCGCGCAGGGGTCGCTCGACGAGCTGCGGCGCGGCTCCGGGCCGCGCGTGGCCGTGGAGACACCGGATGCGTCGCTCGCCGCGTCGGTGCTTGCACGCTTCGGCCTGATTGCGGAGACCGCCGCCGGTGGCGTGGAGGCGCCTCTCGCCGACGGCGCCCCGCCCGCCGAGCAGCTCGCCGCCGCCCTGGTCGGCGACGGTGTGCGGCTGCGCGGGTTCGCCGTGCGCGCGTCCAGCCTCGAGGAGCGGTTCGTGGAGCTGACCGGGGAGGGCTTCGATGTCGAGCAGTGAACTGACCGCCGCGCCGCCGGCCGCGCGCGCTGCAGGTGTCGCCGCCCGCCGTGAGCGCCCCTCCGGTGGTTGGGCGCTGCTCGGCTCCGAGATCTCGGTCATGTTCCGCCGCTGGCGCACCTGGGCGATGTTCGGGGCGCTGGCCGCCATCCCCATTTTGATCGCCGTCGCCGTGCGGATCACCGGCGGAAGCTCCCGCGGCCCCGCGTTCCTGACCGAGATCAGCAGCAACGGCCTGTTCGTCGCGTTCACGGCGCTGGTCGTCTGTGTTCCGCTGTTCCTGCCGCTGACCATCGGCGTGGTGGCCGGCGACACGATCGCGGGAGAGGCCAGCCACGGCACCCTGCGCTACCTCGTCATCGCCCCGGCCGGCCGTCTGCGGTTGCTCGGCGTGAAGTACGTGGGATGCGCGGTCTTCTGCGTCGCCGCCGCGCTCGTCGTCGCGCTGGCGGGCGCGCTGATCGGGATGCTGCTGTTCCCGATCGGACCGGTGACGCTGCTGTCGGGTGTGCAGGTGAGCCTGGGGGAGGCGTACCTGCGGCTGCTGCTCATCGCGCTGTACATCGTCGTGTCGCTGCTCGGGCTCTGCGCCATCGGCCTGTTCCTGTCGACGCTCACCGACGTCCCGGTCGGCGCGATGGCCGCGACCGCGGTGCTGGCCGTGATCTCGCAGGTGCTGGACCAGCTCCCGCAGCTGGCGGGACTGCATCCCTGGCTGTTCAGCCACTACTGGCTCGGCTTCGGCGACTTCCTGCGCGACCCGATCTCCTGGGACTCGTTCGGCCAGAACGCGCTGCTGCAGCTCGGTTACATCGCCGTCTTCGGCGCGCTCGCCATCGGCCGGTTCACGACGAAGGACATCCTGTCCTGAACCTCGGCGGGAGTCAGGGAACGGCTTCGGCCGTCTGCTCCAGCTCGGAGCGCGGCTGCTCCCGCTGCGTCGCTATGGTGACGCCGGCGGCCGCGCACACGACGAGGATGCCGACCAGTTGCACGACCGTGAAGCGCTCGCCGAGCACGATCACGCCGAAGATCGTCGCAACGACCGGTCCGAAGCTCGTGATCACCGCGTAGAGGCGCGGGGTGAGCCGGCGCAGGATGAACGTGTCCAGGCTGTACGGCACCGCCGACGACAGCACGCCCAGCGCCAGCAGCATGAGCAGGATGCGCACATCCAGCTTCGAGTAGTCGACCACGATCAGCGCGAGAGGCACCGTGAGCACCGTGGAGACGACGCTCGCCACGCTGAGCCCTTCGAGCCCGGCGAGCCGGATCGCGACCCGCCGGGTCAGCAAAATGTACGCGGCCCACGCCGCCGCCGCGGTCAGCGCCAGCACGACACCCCACGGATCGACCGAGCCCTCCGTCGCCGTGAGCAGGAGCACGCCGGCGGCCGCGGCGACCGCGCATCCCGCATCCAGCAGCCGTCGGGAGCCGACCAGCGCGAGCGCGAACGGCCCGAGGAACTCGATGGTCGCCGCGATCCCGAGCCCCAGCCGGCCGACGGCCTCGTAGAAGCTGAGGTTCATCGCGGCCAACACAACGCCGAGCGCGAGCGCCGGCCAGAGCCGCGTCCACGTCAGTTCGGCGCGCTTCGGCCGGTAGAACGGCAGCACGGCCGCGGCGGTCACCACCTGGCGCGCGGCGACGACGACGATGGACCCGACGATCGGGATGAGCAGCCCGGCCACGGCCGAGCCGAAGTTGATGCTGACCTCCGTCGCGACCTGGGTGCCCGCGCCCACGAGACGGTCGCGACGGGTGGAGCTCACCCGATCGAGATTAGCGGCGCGGAGAACGGGCCGACGTCACACCGTCCGGCGCATGATCGCCCTGGTCGCACTCGGGCGGCGCACCACCTCGAACCCGCCGTCGCGGAACAGCGACACCGTCCCGTGATACCGCTCGGCGCTCGACAGCGACGGACGCACCTCGGGGTCCACCGGGTACCCCTCGATCACGTCCGCGCCCTGGGCACGCGCATGCTCCACGGCGCCATCCAGCAGCGCCCGCGACAGTCCACGCTTGCGGAACTCCAGCCGCACCACGAAGCAGGTGACCGCCCACGGGTCCTCCGGGTCGCCCTCCAGCCGCTTGGTGATGGGGGAGCGCCGCAGGTTCGGGTACGCCGAGAACGGCTCGACCGCCGCCCACCCCGCCGGCTCGCCGTCGACCCGGGCGACCACCCCGCGCGTGGCCTCGTCCACCTGCTCACGCAGCCGCGAGGCGAGCTCCGGACGCGACAGCTCCCGGAATCGCGACCCAGGGAGCTTGAACCACTGGCACCAGCACCCCGCCGGATCGCCGCGGGTGCCGAACACCACCTCCAGATCGCCCCACACGGAGGCGTTGGCCGGCCGCACCTCGATGTCGCTCATGCGTCGACCCTAGCGGCGGCCGCCGACGCCGGGTCACCCCTCAGTCGTTGTCTCCGCCGGTCGTGTCGATCCGCGTGGTCCGCTCGCCGCCGCCCCACACCCACTCCGCGACCTCGGGGATGTCCTCCCCGTGTTCGCGTGTGTACTGCCGGGCGCGCAGGCGCGCATCCTGCATCTCCTGCCGCAGCCCCGCCTCGCGGGACGCCAGCCCCGGGACACGGTCGAGGACGTCGATCACCAGGTGGTAACGGTCGAGGTCGTTCAGCATGACCATGTCGAACGGGGTGGTGGTCGTGCCCTCCTCCTTGTAGCCGCGCACGTGCAGGTTCTCGTGGCCGGCGCGGCGGTAGGTGAGGCGGTGGATGAGCCAGGGGTAGCCGTGGTATGCGAAGATGACCGGCTTGTCCGCCGTGAACAGCGCGTCGTACTCCCGGTCGCTGAGCCCGTGGGGATGCTCGCGCTCATCCTGGAGCCGCATCAGGTCGACCACGTTCACCACGCGCACCTTCAGGTCCGGCAGGCGGCGGCGCAGGATGTCGGCGGCCGCAAGCGTCTCGAGCGTCGGGATGTCGCCCGCGCAGCCGAGCACCACATCCGGCTCCTCGCCCTCCACCTCGGTGCCCGCCCACGGGAAGATCCCGATGCCGCGCGTGCAGTGCGCGATCGCCTCCTCCATGTTCAGCCACTGCGGCGACGGCTGCTTGCCCGCGACGACGACGTTCACGTAGTCCACCGACTTCAGGCAGTGGTCGTACGTCGACAGGAGCGTGTTGGCGTCGAAGGGCAGGTAGACGCGCACCACGTCCGCCTTCTTGTTGACGACGTGGTCGATGAACCCCGGATCCTGATGCGAGGCGCCGTTGTGGTCCTGCCGCCACACGTGCGAGCTGAGCAGGTAGTTGAGGGAGGCGACGGGACGCCGCCACGGCACCTCGCTCGCCGACTTCAGCCACTTCGCGTGCTGATTGAACATGGAGTCGACGATGTGGATGAACGCCTCGTACGACGTGAACACCCCGTGCCGCCCCGTCAGCAGGTACCCCTCCAGCCAGCCCTGACACTGGTGCTCGCTCAGCACCTCCATCGCCCGGCCCGTCGGCGCCAGGTGGTTGTCGGAGTCGATGGGGAGGTACTCCGCGTTCCACTGCTTGCGCGTGTCCTCGTACACCGCCTGGAGACGATTGGATGCCAGCTCGTCGGGCGCGAACAACCGGAAGTCTGTCGGGTTCGCGGCCATCACATCCCGGAACCACTCGCCGAGCACCCGCGTCGCCTCCGACACGGTGTCGCCGGGGGAGGGCACGTCGACGGCGTAATCGCGGAAGTCGGGGAGGCGGAGGTCGCGCCGCAGCAGGCCACCGTTCGCGACCGGGTTGGCGCTCATCCGGCGCTCGCCGCGGGGAGCCAGCGACGTCACCAGCTCCACCGGGCGCCCTTCCTCGTCGAACAGCTCCTCCGGGCGGTACGACTTCAGCCAGTCCTCCAGCAGCCGGGTGTGCGCCTCCGTGTCGCGGGCGTTCGCGAGCGGAACCTGGTGCGCGCGCCAGTTGTTCTCGGTGGGATGGCCGTCGATCTCGGCCGGGCACGTCCACCCCTTCGGGGTGCGCAGGATCAGCATGGGCCACGCCGGGCGCCCGTCGAGGGTGCCGGCGCTCGCCGCATCCTTGATCTCGGCGATGCGGTCGAGGATCTCGTCGAGCGTCGCGGCCATCCGCCGGTGGACCGCGCGCGGGTCCTCGCCGTCGAAGCCGCCGGAGACGATGTAGGGGGCGTAGCCGTAGCCGCGCATGAGGTCGAGCAGCTCGGACTCCGGTATGCGCGCGAGCACGGTCGGGTTGGCGATCTTGTAGCCGTTGAGGTGCAGGATCGGCAGCACCACACCGTCCTGCTCCGGGTTGAGGAACTTGTTCGAGTGCCAGGCGGTGGCGAGCGGCCCGGTCTCGGCTTCGCCGTCGCCGACGACGGCGGCGACCAGCAGGTCCGGATTGTCGAAGGCGGCGCCGTACGCGTGCGAGAGGGCGTAGCCGAGCTCGCCGCCCTCGTGGATGGAGCCCGGCGTCTGCGGTGCCGCGTGGCTCGGGATGCCGCCCGGGAACGAGAACTGGCGGAACAGCCGGCGCAGGCCGTCCTCGCTCTGGTCGATGGCGCTGTAGAGCTCGCTGTAGGTGCCGTCCTGGTAGGCGCTGGCGACGACACCCGGGCCGCCGTGGCCGGGCCCGGCCACGAACAGCGTGTCCAGGTCGCGCTCCTGGATGGCGCGGTTGAGGTGCGCGTAGATGAAGTTGAGGCCCGGCGTGGTGCCCCAGTGGCCGAGCAGACGCGGCTTGATGTCGTCGCGGTCGAGCGGCCGGCGGAGCAGCGGATTGTCGAGCAGGTAGATCTGGCCGACGGAGAGGTAGTTCGCCGCCCGCCACCAGGCGTCGAGCCGGTCGAGCGTCTCCTCGCTGAGGTCGTGTCCGGTGGCGGTCGTCGTGTCGGTCATCGTGCTCCCTCCGGGATGCCGCGCGGATGCGATCGGGGCAGGCGCGGCTTGACGCGCATCCTACGGCCGGTCCGCTCCGAACAACAGGCGTGCAGAAGACGATCGTGCAGACGGGTGCCGGGGCGGTGGCCGTGCGCCGAACACAGGGTGAACTCGCTCGGGAGGAGTCGGTCGCGACGATCCTGCTCCACGGCGCCGCCGGCTCGTGGACGACGTGGCTCCCGCTGATCGCGGCGCTCGAGGCGCAGGGCGGGGGAGGCCCGGTGCCCGACCTGGTGGTGCCGGACCTGCCGGGCTGGGGTTCGTCGCCCGCCGATCCCTCGACCCTGGATGCCGGGGTGCTGGCGGACGCGGTGGCGGAGGTCGCCCGTGCGCTCGGGTATGAGCGATGGCGGGTGGTGGGGCATTCGCTGGGCGGCTTCGTCGCTCTGGAGCTCGCGGTGCGGGAGCCGGATGCCACGGAGAGCGTGGTCGTCGTCTCCGCGACGGTGTTCGGCGGTCGGGCGGACCGGCTGACCGGACCTGGGATGCTGCTGCGATACGCACCGCTGGTCCTCCTGCTGGCCGGAATGCGGGTGCTGGCGGCAATGGGACGCAGCGGCCCCGCGCTGGTGCGCGCGCTCGACCGGTGCGGGCTGCTCCGGGTGCTGGTGTCACCGCTCTTCGCCGTGCGGGTGCCGGGTGTCGCGCACGAGCTGGCGCGGGATGTGCGGCCCGCCGCGTTCGTGCGCGCCGTCGCCGCGGCGCGGGACTACCCGGCGGGGGAGCGC
>JAEWJG010000154.1 GCA_023386675.1 Actinomycetes bacterium | reverse complement strand
CCTCGGACCAGGTCGGGTTTGGTCGTGTACCAGAACGGGGGCAGGGAGGCGCGCAGGTAAGGGCCGTAGCCGCGGGCCGTCTCCAGGCGGGAGTCCAGGACGGCCACGACGCCCTTGTCGGTGCGGGCCCGGATCAGCCGGCCGACGCCCTGGGCGAGACGGACCGCGGCGATCGGCACGCTGACGGCGGCGAAGCCCGAGCCGCCGGAGGCGTCGACGGCGGCGGAGCGGGCGGCGGCGAGAGGCTCGTCGGGGCGGGGGAAGGGCAGGCGGTCGATGATGACGAGCTGGCAGGCGTCGCCGGGCACGTCGACGCCCTGCCAGAGGGACATGACGCCGAGCAGGCAGCTGTTGCGGTCCTCGCGGAACTTGCGCACGAGGATGGGCAGGGACTCCTCGCCCTGCAGGAGGATCGTGATGCCCGGGGCGCGGGCGCGCAGGACCTCGGCGGCGCGCTCGGCGGCCTTGCGGGAGGAGAAGAGGCCCAGGGTGTGGCCGCCGAGGGACTGGACCAGCTCGACCATCTCGGTGGCCGCGGCGTCGGGCAGGCCCGAGGTCTGCGGGCGGGGCAGGTGCGCGGCGACATAGAGGATGCCCTGCTTGGCGTAGTCGAACGGGGATCCGACGTCCAGCGAGCTCCACGCCAGGTCGGCCTCCTCGCGGGCGGCCGAGGCGCGCACGACCGCCTCGCGCGCGGCTTCGGCGGGGGAGGCGCCGGTGGCGAGGGCCGGCGACGGGGTCGTCACGGGCAGGCCGAGGGAGCGGGCGACGGTGTCGAACTGGCCGCCGAGGGCCAGGGTCGCCGACGTGGCGACGACCGTGCGCTCGTGGAACAGGTGGCTGCTGAGGGTGCCGGCGACCGACAGGGGCGCGACGACCACCGCGCGGCGGCCCCGGTCGTCGCGCTCGATCCAGGTGACGTCGTGCTCGGCGCCGGACAGGATCCGCTGGGCGATCTTGGTGAGGTCGCCGACCATCGTCTTGGCCTGCTGCTTGCGGACCGGGTCGGCGTCGTCGGCCTTGACCTCGCCGATGGCGTCGAGGGCCTTGCGGCCGCCGCCGTCGAGCAGGGTGAGGGCCTCGCCGAGCGCGGTGGGCAAGCCGCCGGTGATGCGGCCGGCGGGGGCGTCGGCGAGCGCGACGGTGAGCGTGTCGCCGGCCTCCATGAGCCGGTCGGCGACGTCATCGTCGACATAGGAGCGGCAGCGGCGGGCGGCCCGCTCCAGCAGCTCGGGGGTGAGCTCGGCCTGCGAGGCGGAGCTGACCCGGTCGGCGAGCTCGTGCGCCTCGTCGATGACGAGAAGCTTGTGCGGCGGGATGATCATGCGGCCGCTGAGCATGTCGACGGCGAGCAGGCTGTGGTTGGTGACGACGATGTCGGCCTCGCGGGCCCGGGCCCGGGACGCCTCGGCGAAGCACTCGGCGCCATAGGGGCAGCGGGCCGCGCCGACGCACTCGCGGGCGGGCATCGACACGAGCTTCCACGCCGAGTCGTCGACGCCGGGGTCGAGCTCGTCACGGTCGCCGGTGTCGGTCTCCATCGCCCAGTCGCGGAGGCGCTCGATGTGCTTGCCGAGCCGTCCGGCCTCGCCGAGCCACCGGGTGGGCTTGGCCTCGCCGACGTCGAACAGGCCGTCGTCGGGCTCCTCGGCGGACGTGCCCTCCAGGCGGGCCAGGCAGAGATAGTGGTGGCGGCCCTTGAGCACGGCGAACGTCGGGCGCCGCTTCAGCAGCGGCTCCACCGAGTCGGCGAGCCGGGGCAGGTCGTGGTCGACGAGCTGCGACTGCAGGGCGAGCGTGGCGGTCGACACCACCACGGGGCCGTCGACGAGCAGCGACGGCACGAGATAGGCCAGTGACTTGCCGGTGCCGGTGCCGGCCTGCACGAGCAGGTGCTCCTCCTGCTCGACCGCGGTGGCGATCGCCTCGGCCATCTGCTGCTGCCCGGGCCGCTCCATGCCGCCGGGCACCGCCCCGACGGCGGCGGCGAGAAGATCGGAGGTGCGCTGGGCGGGAAGCGTGGCAGTCACGCCAAGAAGCTACCGCCTCGGTACGACAGAAACCCGCCGACGAGACCACGATCAGTACTGTGGGCACATGACACAGGTGCGGGTGGTCTACCGGAAGTTCGATGGATCGCTGCACTGGAACTACGAGACCAGGCTCCTCGGCGAGGACGACCACGGCATCTGGGTCGGCGCCGACAGCGGCACGGTCGTGCACCGCGGCCCGCTGCGCACCGGCCCGGTCGAGGCGCCGCACGTGCTGCTCTTCCCGCGGCAGGCCTGGTGGACGGCGTGCTTCAACGCCGCGCCGCACCGCACCGAGATCTACTGCGACATCACGACCGTGCCGCACTGGATCGAGGAGACCGAGGTCACGATGATCGACCTGGATCTGGACGTCCGGCGCCGGCGCACGGGCGCGATCGAGCTGCTCGACGAGGACGAGTTCGCCGCGCACCAGGTCAAGTACGCCTACCCGGCCGACGTGATCGCCGAGGCGCAGACCAGCGCCGAGTGGCTCTTCGGCGCGGTGACGCAGCGCACGGAGCCGTTCGGGCACCGGTACCTCGACTGGCTAAAGCTCGTCCAGTAGGCCGATCTTCACCGGGTTGAGCTGGTTGTAGAGGCCGGTGAGCAGCCCGTCGGGGCTGACCGCCAGGCTGCTGACCACGGTCTCGCCAGTGTCCGGCATCCGCACGACCAGCCCGAGGTCGCCGTTGACGAGCGCGGGGCGCACCACGTACCCCTGCCGCAGCGCCCTGCGGTAGAGGCCGAGCACGAAGCGCGCCACCGCGAGGGCCCCGACGACCGGGCGCCGCGCCGC
>JAEWJG010000153.1 GCA_023386675.1 Actinomycetes bacterium | reverse complement strand
GGTGGGGAGGGGGGTGGTGTTGCCGGTGCCGTCGGGGCTCGTGGGGCGGCGCGTGCCGCGACGGCGCGGCTCGGAGCCGGCCTGGTCGCCCGTCGGCGCGTCCGCAGCCTGAGCGGAGTCGGCCGGCGGGAGCACCGGGTCGCCCACGGTGGGCTCGACGCGCTCGGCCCCGGCGGGCTCTGCGATGAGAGGCTCGGCGATGCCCGGCAGTTCGGTTTCGGTGAGCACCGCCGACGCGTTGGAAGGCTCGGCGATGAGCGGTTCGGTGAGCACCTGAGAGGCGGCGGCGGGCGCCTCCACCTCGGTGGTCTCGAGAAGGGCCGGCTCGGCGGTGTCGGCCGGAGCGCCCGCCGCGCGTGCGGCGGCGATCGCTTCGACCAGCTCGCCCTTGCGGAGCCGGCCTGCGCCCTGGAGCCCGAGCTCGGCGGCGAGAGCCTGCAGCTCCGCCACCTTGAGCGAGGTCAGGTCGCTGGTGTCCACGCCCCCGGCGTGGAGTTCGACATCAGTCACGGAAGAGGATCCTTTCCCCCGACGCGCGTCTGCGCGCCGTCTGTGAAGCTTCGCCACATGAACTGCCGGTACGTGCTGCGTTCTGATCCGCGCTACGTCGCCCTTTTCGTTCCTCGCGAGAGGAGGACCTGGAGGGCAGGCAGGAGTGGCGTTGTGATTGCTAGGAGATCACCCGGAAAGCTGGATTCGCTCGTGACGCGGGTTCTTCACGGGTGCGAGTGCAGTTTACCACCTCGGGAGAGGCGCGCCGGACGCTAGGCCGCCGGTGTGTCCGCCCGCGTCGACTCGGCGCGCACGACCGTGGCGCCCTTGAAGTCGACGGCGAGCATGAGCGGCTGCCAGCGGGTCTGCGCGGCCTCCTCGACGAGCTTCGCCGCGGCGAGCCGCTGGCTCGGGTCGCTGCCCAGCACGAGGATGGACGGGCCCGCTCCGGACACGACTGCGGCGAAGCCGTTCTCGCGCAGCAGCGTGATCAGCCGGTCGGTCTCCGGCATGGCCGAGGCCCGGTAGCTCTGGTGGAGCTTGTCCTCGGTCGCCGCGTGAAGCAGCTCGGGGCTCTGGATGAGGGCCGCGACCAGCAGCGCGGAGCGGGAGACGTTGAACACGGCGTCCTCGTGCGGCACCGACTGCGGCTGCAGGCTGCGTGCCAGCGCGGTGGACATGACATGCTCGGGCACCAGCACGAGCGGCGAGACGCCGCGGTGCACGATCAGCTTCTTGAAACGCGGGCCGTCGGGCGTCACCCACGCGATCGTCAGGCCGCCGAACAGGGCGGGCGCGACGTTGTCGGGGTGGCCCTCCATGTCATTGGCGAGCGCCAGCAGCTGCTGCGCGTCGAGGTCGACCACACCCTCCAGGAGTCCCTTGGCCGCCATGATGCCGGAGACGATCGCGGCGCCGGAGGAGCCCATCCCCCGGCCGTGCGGGATGCTGTTGCGGGCCCGCAGCTGCAGACCGGGCAGCGGCACGCCCACGGCGTCGAAGGTGTGCGCGATGGCTCGGACCACGAGGTTGCTCTCGTCGGTCGCGACCTCGCCCTCGCCGATGCCGGTGACCTCGACGGTCGCGCCGGGCTCGTCGCGGACGGAGACCTCGAGTTCGTCGTACAGCGCGAGCGAGAGGCCGAGCGTGTCGAAGCCGGGGCCGAGGTTCGCGCTGGTGGCGGGGACCTTGACGACGACCGTGCGGCCGCGCAGGTCGGGCGAGCTCACGCGTTCGCCCCGGCGGCCGGAGCGGACTCGCTGGAGGCGGAGTTCGCCGCGAGGCCGAGCACGTCGGCGATCGCGGTCGTGTCCACCGGCACCACGGTCGGCTGCACGTCGGAGCCGTCGGCGGTGCGGAGGGCCCACTGGGGGTCCTTCAGGCCGTGGCCGGTCACCGTCAGCACGACGGTCGCGCCGGCCGGGATGATGCCGGCCTCGGCGCGCTCCAGCAGGCCGGCCACGCTGATCGCGGACGCGGGCTCGACGAAGATGCCGACTTCGGCGGAGAGGATGCGGTGCGCCTCCAGGATCTTGGCGTCGTCGATCGCGCCGAAGTAGCCGTCGCTGTCGTCGCGCGCGTTGAGCGCGAGCTCCCACGAGGCCGGGTTGCCGATGCGGATCGCGGTCGCGATCGTGTCCGGGTCCTTGACGGCGTGGCCGAGCACGATCGGGGCGCTCCCGGCGGCCTGGAAGCCGAACATGCGCGGAAGCTTCGTCGACTCGCCGCGCTGCAGCTCCTCGCTGTAGCCGCGGTGGTAGGCGGTGTAGTTGCCGGCGTTGCCGACCGGGACGAGGTGGAAGTCCGGGGCGTCGCCCAGCGCCTCCACGACCTCGAAGGCCGCGGTCTTCTGGCCCTCGATGCGGTCCGGGTTCACCGAGTTGACCAGGTGCACCGGGTAGTTCGTGGCGAGCTCGCGGGCGATGTCGAGACAGTCGTCGAAGTTGCCCTGCACCTGCAGCAGCTGCGCGTTGTGCGCGATGGCCTGGCTGAGCTTGCCCATCGCGATCTTGCCCTCCGGCACGAGCACGACCGCCTGGATGCCCGCGTGCGTCGCGTACGCTGCGGCCGACGCCGACGTGTTGCCGGTCGAGGCGCAGATGACGGCCTTCGCGCCGTGCTCGACGGCCTTCGAGATGGCCATGGTCATGCCGCGGTCCTTGAACGACCCGGTCGGGTTCATGCCCTCGAACTTGACGTACACGTCGGCGCCCGTGCGCGCGGACAGCGCGGGGGCGGGGATGAGCGGCGTGCCGCCCTCGCCGAGCGTGACGATCGGAGTGGCGTCGGAGATGTTCAGGCGGTCCGCGTACTCGCGGAGGACGCCTCGCCACTGACGACTGTAGGCCTTCGGCTGGGGCATTACGATCCTTCGACTCGGAGAACGGAAGAGATGGCGACCACGACATCGCTCGCAGCGAGCGCCTCGACGGTGGCCGCGAGCGCGGCCTCCTCGGCTTCGTGGGTTCCGATGACCAGGGTAGCGGTGGCCGTCCCGCCGCCGTGAATCGGGGCGCCCGGCTCCCCGCCTGCGTTACCCGCGATGACGACGGGCCCGGTCAGACTCGGCACCGACTGCTGCACGGTCTCGACGCTCACGCCGCCGTCGCTCAGGATGCGCGCGACCGCGGCGAGAACGCCCGGCTGATCCTCCACATCCAGGGTGATCTGGTAGCGGGTGACCACGCGGCCGATGTCGAGCACCGGGATGCCGGCGTGCGTCGACTCGGCGACGCCGGGGCCGCCGACGACGTGGCGGCGGGCGGCGGAGACGACGTCGCCGAGCACGGCGGAGGCCGTCTCGACGCCGCCGGCGCCCGCGCCGTAGAACATGAGGTCGCCGGCGGCGGCGGACTGCACGAACACCGCGTTGTGCGCGCCGTGCACGGCGGCGAGCGGGTGGTCGCGGCTGATCAGCGCCGGGTAGACGCGGGCCGAGACGCCCTCCTCCCCCGTTTCCGGGTCGGTCATGCGCTCGCAGATCGCGAGCAGCTTGATGACCGCGCCGGCCTCGCGTGCCGCATCCACCTGCTGCTTGGTGACGCTGGTGATGCCCTCGCGGTAGACGCGGTCGAGCGGCACGGTGGTGTGGAACGCGAGGCTCGCCAGGATGGCCGCCTTCTGCGCGGCGTCGTAGCCGCCGATGTCGGCGGTCGGGTCGGCCTCGGCGTAGCCGCGCTCCCCCGCGGTCGCGAGCGCGTCCTGCAGCGTCTCGCCGTTCACGTCCATCCGGTCGAGGATGAAGTTCGTCGTGCCGTTGACGATGCCCAGGATGCGGTTGATCCGGTCGCCGGCGAGGCTGTCTCGCAGCGGGCGGATGATCGGGATGGCCCCGGCGACCGCCGCCTCGTAGTAGAGCTGAGCGCCGACCTGCTCGGCCGCCTCGAACAGCTCGGGGCCGTGGGTCGCGAGCAGCGCCTTGTTCGCGGTGATGACGTCGGCGCCGGAGTTCAGCGCCTCCAGCACGTAGCCGCGGGCCGGCTCGATGCCGCCCATCAGCTCCACGACGATGTCGGCGCCCAGGATGAGCGAGCTCGCGTCGGTCGTGAACAGGTGACGCGGCAGGTCCACGTCGCGCGGGGCGTCCACATCCCGGACGGCGATGCCGACCAGTTCGAGGCGGGCGCCGATGCGGGAGGCGAACTCGTCGCCCTGCTCCAGCAGCAGGCGGGCGACCTGGGAGCCGACGGAGCCGGCCCCGAGCAGGGCGACGCGGAGGTTGCGGTACTCGATCATGCCTGGCTGCGCTCCTTCGTCGCGGTGGGGCGGGTGACGGCGGCTGTGCTCTCGGGGCTGTACGCGGCGTCGCGCGCCAGCAGGTCGTCGATCGTCTCGCCGCGGACGATCACGCGGGCGTCTCCGTCGCGCACGGCGACGACGGGTGGGCGCCCGAGATAGTTGTAGTTGCTCGACAGGGCGAAGCAGTAGGCACCGGTCGCGGGGACGGCGAGCAGGTCGCCCGGGGCGACGTCGCCGGGCAGGTACTCTGCGTCCACCACGATGTCGCCGCTCTCGCAGTGCTTGCCGGCGACGCGGACCAGCGCCGGCGCGGCGTCCGAGACGCGGTTCGCGATGCGGGCGGAGTAGTCGGCCTCGTACAGCGCCCGGCGGGCGTTGTCGCTCATCCCGCCGTCGACGCTGACGTAGCGGCGGATCGCGGACTCGCCGTCGTCCTGGAACGCGACCGGCACATCCTTCGTCGTCCCGACCGTGTAGAGCGTGAGGCCGGCGGTGCCGATGATCGACCGGCCGGGCTCGAACGCGACGACCGGGAGCGGGATGTCGAGCTCCTCGCATCCCGCCGCCACCGTCTCGGCGATGCGCCGGGCCAGCACCTCGATCGGCGCGGGATCGTCGGCGGAGGTGTAGGCGATGCCGAAGCCGCCGCCGAGGTTGAGCTCCGGCACGTCGCCGCCGGCGAGCAGCTGCTTGTGCAGGGTCAGGAGGCGTGCGGCGGACTCGGCGAAGCCGTCAGCGCCGAAGATCTGCGAGCCGATGTGGCAGTGCAGGCCGCGGAAGGCGAGGGAGTGGTGGGAGCGGATGCGCTCCACGGCGTCGACCGCCGCCTCCAGCGCGATGCCGAACTTCTGGTCCTCGTGCGCGGTCGCCAGGAACGCGTGCGTGTGTGCGTGCACGCCGCTGTTGACCCGCAGCCGGACGCTCTGCGTCACGCCGCGGCGCGCGGCCGCCTCGGCGACGCGGTCGATCTCCTGGAGGCTGTCGATCACGATGGCGCCGATGCCGACCTCCACCGCACGGTCGATCTCGGCGAGCGACTTGTTGTTGCCGTGGAAGCCGAGCCGCTCGGGGTCGACGCCCGCGGCGAGCGCGACGGCGAGCTCCCCTCCGCTGCACACGTCGATGAACAGGCCGGCGGCGTCCATCCACCGGGCGACCTCGACGCTCAGGTACGCCTTGCCCGCGTAGTAGACCTTCGCGGCGGTACCGGCCTCGGCGAACGCGTCGTCGAACGCTCGGCGCACCTCGGCGGCGCGCGAACGGGCGTCCTCCTCGTCGATGACGTAGAGCGGGGTGCCGAAGCGCTCGGCCAGCTCGGCCGCGGCGACGCCGCCGACGGTCAGCACGCCGCCATCACGGGAGACGGTGCGAGACCACAGACCGGGCGCGAGGGCGTTGGCGTCCGCCGGCGGGTGCAGCCAGGGCGGGGCGAGCGGGTTGGGGGCAGCGGCGGAGACGGCCATAGGGATCCTCACGGGCGGCGACGAGTGGGGGCCTCCTAGGCGAGCGGACCCGGATTGGCCCCTGAAGCCGGATGGAGAGTGCCCTGGAAGTCTACCGGGGCGAGACGGGCGGCTTGCTGCGTGTTACGAACGGCCCTCGCCCGGTCTGTAGAGGTATGCACACCTTCACCTACGACCTCCGCGTGCGCGGCTGCACGCATCGCCAGCTGACCGCCTACGCCCGCGCTGTCTCCGGACGGCCGGCGATGACCATCCAGCCCGTGGACGCGCCGGCGGAAGGTCCCGCCGGCTACCGCGTGGTGGTGCGGCCGACCGCTCACGGGACGGACGCTGCAACGACCGTCGCGGCGTTCGCCTGGATGCTGGATGCGGCCGGGCACCTCATCTCGCTGCGCCCGCGCTCCTGACGCCGACAGCCGTCAGGAGCAGCTGCCCTTGCTGTTCAGGAACTTCTCGTCGAGCACGAAGCCGGAGGCGGTGAGCGTCACGGTCGCGTGACCCGGCGTGACGACGATGTCGGAGACCTTGACGCCGTCCGGCAGGTACTGCGCCGCGCAGACCGGGAACGGTCCCTGCGATGTCAGCGCCTGCAGCAGGCGGTCGAGGTTCACGTTGCCCGCGCCTGTCTTCAGCGACGCCTTGTCGGCGGTCAGCAGCACCTGGTCGCCGGCGGCCTTCGGAGTCGCCGTCACGGTGTAGCGGACCGGCAGGCCGAGGAGGTCGATCGTGCCGTCGTAGCCGATCGTCCCGGTGTTCAGCGTGATGTCGCCGGTCGCACCGGGGATCTGCACCAGCTTGTTGAGCGAGGACTGGCTGATCGACAGCGTCCCCGTCGCGTCGGAGATGGGCTTGGAGAAGTCGGCGGGCACACCCGTCGCGACGACCTTGGCGCTCAGCGGCGCGCCCTTCACCACGACCTGGGGCGCATCCAGCTCGACCCGCTGGAACGTGCCGGACAGGTACTGCTGGATGACGGAGAAACCGCCGATGTGCGTGTGCACCTGGCCGTGGATGTCGGACGGCAGGTTCTTCTCGATCTCGTCGGACACCCGCTGCTCGGCGTAGGCGCGCACGGCGAAGTCCGCGATCACCAGCAGCACGACGATCACGATGACCGGGATGCCGATCCCGAGCAGCACCTTCAGCCACCGCGGCCGGCGGCGGCGCGCAGGAGCCTCCGGTGCAGGGAGCACCTGCGTGGTGTTGTCGCTCATGCCTGTCCCTCCGTCAGATCGGTGCGTGGTCACATGCGGTCGGGCGCCGAGACCCCCAGCAGCCCGAGACCGTTGCGGATGACCTGGCCGGTCGCGTCGTTCAGCCACAGGCGGGTGCGGTGCAGGTCGGTGACCGGCTCCTCGCCGTGCGGGAGCACGCGGGTGGACCCGTCGCGGACGGCGTACCAGGCGTGGTACAGGCCGGCGAGCTCCTCGATGTAGCGGGCGACGCGGTGCGGCTCGCGCAGCTCCGCCGCCTGCGCCACGACGCGCGGGAACTCCTGCAGACCGCCCAGCAGCGCCGACTCGGTCTCGTGCGTGAGCAGCTCAGGCGCGAACGCACTGTGGTCGACTCCCGCCTTCTCGGCGTTCGCCGCGACCGAGCGGGTGCGGGCGTGCGCGTACTGCACGTAGTAGACCGGGTTCTCGTTGCTGCGCTTGGCGAGCAGATCGAGGTCGATGTCGAGCTGCGAGTCGGTGGACGAGCGCACCAGGGAGTAGCGGGCGGCGTCGACCCCCACCGCGTCGACCAGGTCGTCGAGCGTCACGATCGTGCCTGCGCGCTTCGACATCCGCATGGGCTCGCCGTCCTTGACCAGATTCACCATCTGCCCGATCAGGATCTGCAGGTTGACGTTCGGGACGTCGCCGAACGCCTCCACCATCGCCATCATGCGGCCGATGTACCCGTGGTGGTCGGCGCCCAGCATGATGATGTTCTGCTCGAAGCCGCGCTCGCGCTTGTCGAGGTAGTAGCCGAGGTCGCCCGAGATGTAGGCGGGCTCGCCGTTGGAGCGGATCACGACGCGGTCGCGGTCGTCGCCGAACGTCGAGGTGCGCAGCCAGATCGCGCCGTCCGCCTCGAAGATGTGGCCCTGCTCGCGCAGGCGCTCGATCGCGCGCTCGACCGCGCCGGACTCGTGCAGCGAGTCCTCGTGGAAGTACACGTCGAAGTCGACGCCGAACGAGTGGAGGCGCTGCTTGATCTCCTCGAACATCAGCTGCGTCCCGACGGAGCGGAAGACCTCCTGCTGCTGCTCGCGCGGGAGGGCGGCGAGGTCGCCGCCGGCGGTGTCCTCCGAGTATGCGGTCACGACGCGGTCGGCGATCTCGCCGATGTACGCGCCGCCGTACCCGTCCTCCGGCGTCGGCTCACCGAGGTACGCGGCGAGGAGGCTGCGGGCGAACCGGTCGATCTGCGAGCCGTGGTCGTTGAAGTAGTACTCGCGCGTCACGTCCGCGCCCTCGGCCTGCAGGATGCGCGCCAGGCTGTCGCCGACGGCCGCCCAGCGGGCGCCGCCCATGTGGACGGGACCGGTCGGGTTGGCGGAGACGAACTCGAGGTTGACGGTGAGACCGTCGTAGACGTCGCCGCGGCCGTACGCCTCGCCGGCCTCGACGATGGTCTGCGCGAGCTGACCGGCGGCTGCGGCCTCCAGTCGGAAGTTGATGAAGCCGGGGCCGGCGACCTCGGCGGATGCGACACCGTCGATGCCGGCGGCCGCCGTCGCGATCTGCTCGGCGAGCTCGCGCGGGTTCGCGCCGACCTTCTTCGCCAGGCGCATCGCGACGTTGGACGCCCAGTCGCCGTGGTCCCGGTTCTTCGGGCGCTCCAGCGGCACGTCGTCGACGGTCAGGGACAGTTCGGGGATGTCGGCGCCGGCCTCTCGTCGCTGCTCGACGACCGTCGTCACGATGTCGAGGAGGGCGGCGGAGAGGTCAGCGGGAGTCATGAGGATCGATTCTACCGGGCGCGCGGGACGCGATCCCGCGCGCGGTCGGGACGGTGCAGCCCGAATTGATAGGGTCGTCGCGACGCGCGCTCCCGCACGGCGCGCGCCGAGCAGAGAGACGAGTCGCCGCATGCCCCTCACCACCCGCCGCTTCGCCCTTCTCGCCGCGACCGCAGCCGCCGGTCTGGCCGCAGCAGCAC